>CALWLO010000001.1 GCA_944381545.1 uncultured Acetatifactor sp.
TACCCGGGCATGCACCGGATGAGCCGCCTGAAACTCCAGAATCTCCTCCGCCACGCTTTTTCCCTGACGTTTCAGATCCTGTATTTCTTCGGCAGTATACTGATATTCCTTATCCTCCTGTGAAACAGCTGCAGCCTCCCCGGGAGTCTCTTTCTCCTCCTGCAAATCTTCTTTTCCCGTATCGCTGACATCCTCCGGTGCTTTTTCCCGGCTCATGATCCAGCCCATATAGCTTTGTATCACCTCTCTGGGCTGTCCCTCCTGAGCAATCAGTCCCTCCTTGATCCAGATCGCCCTGTCGCAGATCTGCTCCACCTGACTCAGGGAATGGGAGACAATCACAATCGTGGTTCCCTCCGCCTTAATCTCCCTCAGGCGGTTAAAGCACTTTGCCTGATAAGCAGCATCACCCACCGCCAGGATCTCATCAATCAGCAGGATATCCGCATCCACATTGATCGCCACCGAAAATGCCAGGCGCATATACATCCCTGAGGAATAAGTCCTTACAGGCACATCGATATATTCCCCCAATTCAGAGAAAGAGATAATATCCTGCAGCCTGGCATCAATTTCCGGTCTAGTGAGTCCAAAGATTGCCGCATTGGTATATATATTCTCGCGTCCGCTCATATCGGGGTGAAATCCGGCTCCCAATTCAATCAGGCTGGATACCCGGCCCTTCATCACGATGGAGCCGCTGCTGGGATACATGATCTTGGTCAGCAGCTTCAGTGTGGTGCTCTTACCGCAGCCATTATTGCCGATCAGTCCCACTGCCTCCCCTTTTTTTACGGAAAAACTTATGCCCTTCAGTACCTCCCGCTCCTCATACCGGTTGCGGCTTCTAAACAGCACTCTTTCCTTCAGCTGTTTCCCTTTATCATAATATACCTTAAAGCTTTTACATACCTGATTTACTTCAATCACATTATTCTGCTGCATAATAGCGCAACCTCCATGCCCGTCCCCTACATCTCTTCCGCAAACCCTCTCTGCAGCCTGCGGAAAGCCAGCTCCCCAATTACAAGAAAAATCACGCCCAGCACAAAGGCAGATCCCAGCGTAGCGATATCCGGAATCTGCTTATAGTACAGGATGGCGCGATATGCCTCGACAACCGGCGTCATGGGGTTCAGTCGCCATATTACTTGAAGCTTTTCCGGCAGCATGGAGGAGGCATACATCACCGGAGTCAGAAACTGCCATGCCATCGTTATGATACTCAAAATATAGGCCAGATCCCGAAAATACACGGTTAGTGCGGATGTCAGCAACACCATGCCCAGCGCCAGGAGATATTCTATTGCCATTATCAGCGGCATAAACAGAAGCGCCAGCGGATTAAATCCATACCCCGTTACCAAAAGCACGCCGAACACCACCACAAAGCTGAGCAGCATATTGATAAAACAGCTTGATACAAAGGAAATCGGCATAACCTCTCTGGGAAAGTATATTTTCTTTACCATCTCCGCATTAGACAGAATGCAGCTACACCCCCCATTGAGTGAAGAACTGAAAAAGATCCAGGGAACCAGCGCCACAAATAAAAACAGATAATATTGCTGTATATTGGTTCTCATAATTACGGAGAACACCATGGTGTAGACAGCCAGCTGCAGCAGCGGATTCAGAAATGTCCACAGAAACCCCAATGCGGAGCCCTTATAGCGCCCCCGCAGATCCCGCCTTACCAGGCTGAAAACCATCTCCCTGTATTCATATATCTCTTTTAATAGCTTCATATCCTATACCTTTCCTGCTGTTATTGTACCGTCAGCCTTATGGTATCACAGTCCGCACCCTTTTCGGAAAACCAGGCCTCGCCTTCCTTCACCACATCCAGCTTTACCTGATATATCCCCGGCTCCAGACCGGAGATCCTGATTTCCTCTTCTGCGCTCTTCCCTGAAAAAATGCGGTTTATAAATTCAGTCCTTTTGTTGTCATATTCCAATAAGTTCCCGTCCGCATCATATAGATGATAGCTGAGAAAACAGTTCTGATCATCCGTGGAAACAAGCATCCGGTTAGCGCCGTTGTCCACATAAACGGGAATCACATATTCCGGCTCGCCGGCGGCAAACAGATATTCCGGCTGCATGGCCGCAACCCTTACGGCGTAATCCTGCTGTATGGAACTGATATAAATCATTGCTCCCGTATAAATCATAGCCATTAAAACGGTAACGACGATTTTCCACCGTATCCTCATAATATACCCCCTGCATATCGCAAGCCTTGCTTGCGATACTGCTCAATATAGAAACGTAAAATGTTCTTCACCCTTTCCCGCCCGGGCCGACATAAAATGTATACTTACCAATATTTTAGCATATGCATATAAACTAACTTTATCATACTTAGCACGCAAGTTCAAGAAAAAGGTGGCATTAAGCCTTAGTGCTCAAATGCCACCTTTTCATCTTTTCCTGTTTTATAGTCCGTATGATGCGATAATGCCGGTAAATTCAGGGCTGTTTGCAAAGCCGCCGAATACGCTTTCCCGAGTCATACCTTTCTTCATATGTTCCAGATAATAATTCACGCCCGCATCCTCTCCCTCACGATCCATCATTGCCCTGTACAGGATCCTCACATATTCTTCATCACTCAGATTCTTATTCAGCAGTTCAGGGGAGAACACGAAACCATGGGCCACTACCTGAGGTGTCTGCGTCTTCTTCACCAGGATATCCACCCAGTAGTTTATTCCGGAGCCGTCATCATCCCGCTGCAATGTCAGCTTATATAATCTGTTGACAAAGCCTGCAATCTGGGGATTCAGATCACGTACCTCCGTCAGAGTTACCGTTCCCTGATTAATACTGTAGGATGTACAAAGTCTGCTAAACTCAGGGGAATCTGTGAAGCCCTTCAGCACAAAATTCCTAGAGACGCCCCCGTCCAGCACATTCAGCCAGTACTCCAGTTCCTCCTCAGCAGCCTCCCTGTCAAAGATTGCCCGATATAACACCTCCAGATATTCCCTGTTGGAGGTGTTTTTATTCACAAACTCTGGACTGTTGACAAAACCAACGATCACATCCGCACCCGCTGTGATGCCGTTAAACAACCTTTCACTCCAATAAGTCAACCCATCGGCATCTGCTGAACGCATAAAGACCTTATTATACAGACGCTCCACAAAGGCCCTGTCCTGAATCAGACGATAGTCCTCCAGAACTACCTCCAGAGAATCCGTATTGCTGACTGCGTTGCCCAGATCCGAATAGTAGTAAGCAGTACACACACTGTTATAAGTGCCTGCAGGATACTTGCCGACATCGGTGGTATTCCATTCAAAGGTATAGGTAGAGGTGCCTATCTGCTCATCAAAGCTGCTGACTTTTCTGGATACCATATTCGCAGCGCTGGTCTCTGTTCCTCTGTAAATGAGGATCTCATAATAATCATTGGAGTCTCCGAAGCTTCTCACATCAAAAAGCAGCTTGATCCTGGTATTGTTGGAACCTACCAGTCCATACATAGTCGGATTCGGCTGTATCGTACCATGTCCGCCGGCCATCACCAACCCATCGCTTTCTTGTGTCTCGCTGACTTCCACCAGTGTCAAATCATCTTCCTCTGCAAAAACTGTCATTCCCATCATCAGGCAAAGTATTGCACAGATAATCCATCCTTTCCAGAAAAGTCCCTTTTTCATCTTTCTCATCCTTTCTCTCAAATGTACTTACCGGATACCAAACTCCTTCATAATATCCTTAAATTCGTCTGATGCAGCAAATCTGCTCAGCACTGTCTCTCTGGTCATTCCCCCATTCATCTCGTTGAGCCAATATGCCTTACCACTCGCCTCGGAAGATCTGTCCATAAAGGTCAGATACAGTCTTTCTATATATTCATCATTGCTTGTATGGAAATTCTTAAATTCGGGGGAGAAAAAGAACCTCTTGGCAGCGTCCTCCGCTGTCTCAGTCCCCGATGCGATCCGATCAATCCAATACTGCTTGCCCTCTGCCTCGGATTCTCTGCCCAAAGCCTTCACATACAGCCTCTCCACAAATTCACCCAGGCCTTCCAGATTGACTTCATATTCCTCGTTCTCCGAGATCACCATCAGTCCCCTGGTAATGCCTGCCGCCTGACAAAGTCTCTCAAATTCCGGAGAATTCACAAAGCCTCTCAGCACATATTTTCTGGACTTACCCGATGCCATCTCCTCTTTCCAATACTGTACCTCAGAAGGGCCGGGAGTACGGTCAAAGAACGCACTGTATAATGCTTCCAAATAACTTTCTGCATCCAACTGCTTGCCCTGGAATTCCGGACTGCCCACAAAGCCCTGCGCCACAGATGAACCGTCCATCTCGCCGCTCTGCAGTCTGGTCACATAATACTCCAGACCCGAGGCATCGGGTTCACGACCCAGAGGGATGCGATACATTCTCTTGACAAAATCCTCTACCTGCATCGTATCCGCATCCTGACCGCTCCCCTGTACACTGTTCAGGTTAAAATCTGCCGGAGCCTGCAGGCAGGTTGCATTGCCCGCATTATCCTTCACATAAACGATGACCTTACTGCTGTCCGTCTGGGGATAACGGATCGTGAACTTACCTGTGCTGTCTGTCTGGGAGGTATATTTTACTCCGTTGACAACCACACCGCACTCATAACCCGCATAGTAATTCTGCCCGGTCACCTCGGTAGAGCTGATCTCCCTGAGAATCAGGGTATTGTTCATGATCTTGTCAGCATTGCCATTGGCGGTAAAAATAGAATTGCTGCTGAACTTATTGGCATTAACCATAACCTGGTTATTGCTTCCCGTCATCGTACATCCGGGGTTCAGCACAATACCGCTGTTTCCGAAGTTGCTGATCCTGTTTCCGTTCAAGGATACCACAGCCCCATTATTGGTCACAATTCCATATCCGGATGCATCCACCGTATCCTGGCTGATCACGCTGTTTTCAATATCCACCGTACTGTTCAGAATCACAACACCCATTGAACCGCTGTTCTTAACCGTCGTATCCTTAACCGTCACATTCGCCAGCTCCAGATGAAGCCCCTCGCTTCCGCTGCCGTCTATCGTACAGCCTGTTACCTTGCCGGAGGCTCCGCCTTCCTTGCCGTCGTATACAATCCCGGACCCTGCGGAATTACTGATATGGTTCCCCGTCATATCCGCACTGCTGGCCCGGGAAACCGATATACCCATTCTGCCGGAATTCGTAACGATGTTATTGTTAAAATACACATTTGTAGAACTGTAGCTGGCCTGCAGGCCATGATTGCCTGCATGATTCACCGTATTGCCCTCTACCGTAATGTTTTGACTGCTGGATACAATGACACCGTTGCCGTAATTCGATATATAGCTGTGCACATTGGAAATCTTGTTATTTTGTATCCATGTGCCCTCGCCATGCTGCACCACCAGACCCTCGCCGTGATCAGAACGGGAATGATCCACCGCACACCCGTCCAACGTATTTCCTTTGATAGTGGAAGCCCGGTCCCAGTCAAACCAGATTCCGTATTTCCCGCTCTGTGTAATGGTATTGCCGCTGACCGCCAGGGAACTGATCTGTATCGCACTGATACCGGTCTCCGTAGAATTGGTAATCTTATTACCGCTGACCTCAACCTGTTCACAGTAAAACAGATTAATACCGATACGAGCTCCGTCCACCCTGCAGCTGCTTACCCTGCTGTCCGTAACATCCTGCAGATGGATACCGGTCGAACTGCTACCGCCATAAACCTCCATATTGTCCAGTGTGATATTGCTGCTTCGGTTAAAGCAAATCACCTGCTCCCCATTCCCCCTCCAGGTACCGCCGGAAACAATAATATCCGTAGGATTAATATACTGAGAATGGGTCAGAACCGGCTGAGAACCGCTCACCGTAATATCTGCGCCCTCTGCTTTGATGGTGGTGTTGGAATATACCATCAGGGAACTGTTCAGATTGTAGGTTCCCGCCGGGATAATCACCGTTACCGTTTCATTTGTATACTCTGCTTCATTCAGCGCAGCCTGAATATTCTGTCCGCTGACAGTAACCTCTTTGGCAAATGCGGGGATGCCCCATATAAGCGCCAGCGTCAGGACTGAGACTGCCATAGTACATATTCTATTGAGCGTTTTTGCCATTCTGCTTTCCTCCTCATTTTATCTACTGCAAATCTGTGAATATTATAGCATTTCTGCTATCCTGTTTCAAGTAGCGAATACTGCCTGTCACCTATTTTTAATGATATAATGACCTTATTCCGGGCTGAAAACGGCCGGATGGCCATCTGATCATGATTGCGGAGCAATTTTGATATAATGACCTTATTCCGGGCTGAAAACGGCCGGATGGCCATCTGATCATGATTGCGGAGCAATCATGATATATTGGTATTCGGGGGACAGATAAAAAAGCCTCTCCATCTCCTCAAGGGCCATTCCTTCCGACTTTCGCTCCAGCCAGTACAACAGACCGGGGATATCGTATTCCCGCTGCAGGATATCCCGGTACAGCCTGCAGATATCTTCTGTGGTAACGCCCGTCTGCAGTTCTATGCACCGGGCAATGTCCGCAGCCGTATCCTCGCCGGGATGCTTCTGCTCAAATTCCGGAGACCACAGGAAGCCTGCCAGCACCATGATCGGCTCATTGTCCTGACAATATGCCTGCCAGTAAGCAATCCCCTCCGCTTCCCCCTGTCTCTGGAGCAGTTGCCGATAAAGATATTCCACAGCCTGCTGCCTGTCATCAATCCGCAGATAATTCTCATATACTTCCTGCACCGCAAGCTGCGTCTGTTTTCCGGGATCCGTCAGCAGCTTAATGCGGAAATTCTGATTGGTTCCGGCGCCGTAGTCTTCCCACCGGCCATCTGTCATAATATAACTGGTATCCATGCCTCCTTCCCCGCAACACACGATCCTGCCGCTGGTGAGGGTAGTATCCGTATAGATCCCCGCCATTTCTCCGTACAGTGTCAGCGCAACCCCTACCCTTGCTCCATACGGCAAGACAACTCCGTCCGGAAGCTCTATCGTAATATTCCCCGGAAAAGCGATCTGCCCCGTTACCGGTTCCGTCAGCAGTGACTGTTCCCCAATGCTCTTTCCTCCTGTCAGATCATAGAGCTCCAGCCGATACTCCATACCCCCTGTGGGTACCGTTATATTGACCGCCCTCAGGATTTCCTCACATCCACGGACACTCTCCAGCGTATAACAGTTTGCCACCTGTAATTTACCTTCCGCCATCTCACTGCCGTCCAAAATCGTATTATCACACTGATAGATATAGGAACAGGAATCTGCTGCCGCCTCCAGTACATAGGCGGTTTCCGCTATGGACGCATCCTCATAGGACAGCCAGAAAAAGCCCTGATCCCCGAAAACCGTCCCCCAGGTATTCTGTACCAGCCATGCGCCGTCCGACTCCGGCTGTGTCCTGAAATTCTCTTTGCGGTAATCATCATCCCACCCGATCACCGTCACTGCATGATCGGCACGCATATCATCAGGACAATACTGTGCAGCCGTATCGTATTCATAATAGCCCAGACTGCTGCAATAAGTAATCCCGACTGCACCGTACTGCAGAACCATCCGTTTCAGCATATTCCGGTCTGCAGCAGGGAAAGCATATGCGCCCTTCAGTCTCAGGATTGCCGATGAGTAGGCGTCCCCGGCATCAGGCAGAGGAAGAGCCGCCTCCGAATACGGCGCCTCTTCCTCGGGGACTGCTCCCAGATAGCTGCTGAGACTGCGGATGGCATAATCATATTTCCCGCCGTACCAAAAGCATTGTGTTGTCTGTCCATAATCCAGAAAGGTAGTACCCTCCTCCGACTGCTGTCCCGAAGTGCCGCATACAGAATGATATGTATAATAGGCCAGATGCCTTTCGGATAGATCAATATTGCCGATAATCCCCTGTTTCTGTCCATTAATCTGCAGCAGATCCAATGCCGCAAAAGCCCAGCAGTCCCCATAACGCTGTGCCTCTATGGTAATATCAATGCCATCCTTACGCACATCATAAGCCTGCGGCAGCTCCAGGCTCATTACTACCGGCGCATTCCCCTGGGCATAGATATAATCCGACTCCTCTTCCAGGTAGCCGCCGGCTCCTGCCAGGGGAGCTACCTCTGCCTCAATCGCTGCTATCTCCTCCTCCGTCATGGGTCTGCCCAGAACATAATCCCTGTCCTCTGCCGTATCCTCCTGCAATTCTGCCGCCTGGATATTTACGGAGCAGCAGGCAGCGCTTATCAGCGCTGCCAGAACAATCCTTACTCCATTCTTTCGTCTCATGAATTCCTCCTGATTTAATAGGAAGTAATACCATATTCCTGCATAATTCCACTGAATTCAGGGCTTCTGGCAAATCCTCTGAATACTTCTTCCCTGGCAACCCCAGCATTCAGCTTATCCATCCAGTAAATCAGTCCTGCCGAATCATATTCCCGATCCATAAAGGTACGGTACAAAATCTTGACGTATTGTTCGTTTCCATAGTATTTATTCAGGAACTCAGGAGAAAAGATAAACCCAAAAGCAACCTCCTCCACTGTCTTTTCCTTTCGCAGGATTGCCCTACACCAGGTCTCCATACCGTCTTCATCTCCGCTACGTCCCAAAGCCTTATTGTACAATCTCGTCACAAAGGCAGTCACTCCCTCATTCTGATCCCTATAGGCAGACCAGCTAATAGAGCCCCGATCCACTCCGAAATTATTGCATACCTGCATAAATTCATTAGAATTGGCAAAACCGGCATACACATATTCCCTGCTCATACCAATTTCCAGCTTTTTCATCCAGTATTCTTTTCCGTCCGCATCCGCTGTCCGGTCAAACATCACCTTATACAGGACATCCACATATTCCTCATCAGATAAACCTTTTCCCTTAAATTCCTCACTGAAGAAAAATCCGTAGGCTACATGACCGCCGTCGCTTTCCCTGGAGATCAGCTTCTGATACCAATAATTAATCTCCTCTTCCCCATAGCTGCTGCGTCCAAGCGCATTGACATAGAGTCTGATAATAAATGCTCTCAGCTGCTGCTTCTGCTCTTCCGTGGGATTAATCGTCTGACTTGTACCCGGCTCCGGGCAGGCAGAGGCCGGCATATTCAGATATACCGGGATCTTAAATACAAACATATTATTCAGGGCTCCGGCCTTCTCATAAGCCGCCCTTGTGGTAGCCCCTTCCGTCATGGGCGCAGTAATATTCTGCATGTACTGATGATAGAACAGGCCGTTATAGGAAGGATCTACATCAAACTTCTGAAGGTACAAGGTATCCTGTCCTTTTAAAATGTAATTCTTTGAAATAAATTCCGCACCGCCTGCAATGGATTTCACGCGGGTATTCCAGCCCTTACTCTGGGCATACTTCAGTCCTGACTCAATCACCTGCTGATCCGTAATCCCGGACGCACTGATATTATAATAATTATAATAGCCCTCATATCCGGGATATGTGCCGGAGATCAGAGCGGAGGTTCCACTGACTCCCTGTTCCTGATAGACCCGGGACGCCAGATGAAAAGGGCTTACCCCCAATCCCCTTCCCACCTGATAAAAGTTCTGGGCATAGGATATCCCTTCCCCGGGAATCTCCCCCCGCATAAAGGTATTCTGTATAATATTCTGTACACCCTGCACGGTATGATAGCTTTCATTATAGGTCAGCTGTTCAAACATGAAGATATACCGTTCATTCAGAAAGTTACGGGGATCGATACAATACTCCACAGCTTCCCTGGTAGCCAGATACCAGCCGGGAGATCTCAGCTCTCCCTTCCAGGCATCCGGTTTGGAGGAATGTACCCAGCTGCGGTCGCCCACCATCTCTTCCGAAATAACCGTTTCCCAGTTTAAATTGGTGTTAAACGGTACAAACACCCAGTTAGGATGCTGGCTTTTCATCTGATACAGATAGGAGCGGTAGGATTCCGGAAAGGCCAGGATATCGTTGCTTGCTTTCACGGTCAGTTCTCCCTCCGCTATGCTTTCATATCCCGTCAGATAACTCTGCTGCCACTCCAGAAACCGCTCGTCCGAACTAATCAGATAGTCCCCCTGCACATAGCCCGTATAGCTCTTTTCTTCATGGGTATAGCTTACCAGATACCAGGGTTCATTGTCCTGTATTTCCACTCCCATGATCAGCAGCTGGCTACCGGAGGGGATTTCCACCAGGCTGCTGCCTGCAGCTGCAGCTCCCGCTGCCAAAGGGTAGTTGTCGGTGCGGTATAATACAGCCATAATCTCTCTATCTTCTGTCAGAGAGGCAAGCGCCTGCTGAGCCTGCCTGATTTGCCACTCGTCCGTGCTATCCTCTGATGCCGCCTCTTCCTGCGTATCTTCTGCCGCATTTATATCCTGATTCTCCATAGCCTGCAGCTCCAGCTGAAGACTGCTTCCCAGTATGGCGCAGGCCATGCCTGCTGCCAGAAGCCTTATCCATTTGCTCTTCATCCTTCCATCCTTTCCGACCGCATATTCCGGTCTCCTTCGTCCACACCCTGCATGCGCAGGCTTATTCTATTCCTTTACCTCCATTACCGTATCCTTCTGAATACGTCCCGATCCCGCATAGAGATTCCACTCTATCCGATATGTCCCCGTCTCCTCCGGGGCCATCAGCAGCACCTGGAAGGCTTGATCCGTTCCCCGGAATCTGGAAGAACCGATACTTACCGTTCTGCCCTCTTTATCCCACACGGTCCAGGTAAGCTGGCACTCCTGATCCTGTCGCAGCTCCTCTGTCAGCAGCACACTCACGTCCATGCGCAGGAAATCCTCCTTAAGCATGGGCATACTGCCCGGCATCCGCAGCAGCAATTCACCGTCACGGTCACAGACGGCAAATACCGGTTCCATGCCCCAGACTCTGCGATAGTCCCGGCTCCAGCTGCGATACAGGGCCAGCGCTCTTTCATGGCGCTGCTCCTCCTGCCTGCAGATGACTGCCTTACGCCGGTTTTCCTCCTCTGTCTCCGGCGCCAGTTCCTTGGAAAATCCCGCAAAACGGCCGCCTTTGCGATATACGTCCCGGTTCTCATAGACCGCATCATAAAAATTTTCAAAAAGATATTCCGGTCTTGCCACCTCCGTATTCCAGTCCTCCAGAAATCCCGGCCAATCCATGGTCACATAGGGATGGATTTCCAGCAGACCGGGATATACGCTGGCCAGATAATTAAAATATCCGCTCCATTCGCTTGCCGCTCCCTCCTGAATCTGAGGATGACGCTCCGCCATCTCCAAGAACAGGCTCTTACAGATGATCTGGGGCATATGCGCATCAAACATATAAGTGGAATATCCCTGCTGGATCAGGAAATCCCGGCATTTCCACATACTCACATCAAAGGAGGTGGGCTTTCCCTGCGTTCCCCGCCAATGTCTGAGATCTCCATTGTAATAGGCTTGAAATCTGCCGCTGCGGTAATACATTTCAGGGGAAATCTCCTGCAGAGGCCGGTAGTCATCATCGCTCATGAGGAAGACCTGGTCCATTATAGCATGGGCGATGGCCCTTGTGCGCAGGAAAATATTGCGAGCCGCATGATCCTCCGGAAGCCTGCAGCCATCCAGCAATACACTGTCCGTCAAATACTGAAGCTGCAGCCGCCCCGCATATCTGCTCCTGATCTCCGTCTCCATGGCATCCGGGCAGCAAAGCACCACCTCCCGGATGAAAGGCATGAAGTGCTCGATAAAGGGCAGACTGCGTAGGAAATCCTCCGTTCTGGCCGACAGTATCACCATCTGTTTCACTCCGGCGGCAGCTGCCGGATCCACCCTGGGCACTGCCGGATCCATTTCCTTCAGCGCTGCCGCTATCCGCTCCGCCACCTGATCCCAGCCCACGGCAGTATAATTCTGCAAAGTCTCCTTCATCAGGCAATATGCCGTATCCTGATCCGCCTCCTGAAGCACCTTTGTCAGAGAAGAGACCTCTGTGGGGGAAAAATACCGGCAGTAGTCCCCCCCCACTTCCCGCATCACCGGATGGTCGGCGGATAATACCGGGATTCCTCTGCTGCAGGCCTCGGCAATGGGCAGCCCGAAGCCCTCCGTAAAGCTGGGAAATATCACAAAGCGGCTATGGGCATACAGATATTCTATATCCGCATCTGATGCCTCCTCTATCCAGTGCAGCTTCCTGCCCAGCTGAGGGTGACTGCGGATCCTCTCCGCCGTCTCCTGAATATTCCAGCCCTGATGCCCTGCAATGACAAGCTGCCACCCTCTGTCAAACAGGCCCTGATCCATAGCGTCCAGCACCAGGGTATGATTCTTACGGGGCTCCACCGTACCCACCATCAGCAGATATTTCCCTCCTGCGGCAATCTCCTCCAGACGCTTATCCGGCTGATTCCCCTGCCAGTGCTTCTGAAAATCCGTTCCCAGCCAGGAAACCCTGCAGGGAGCCGGATTATCTGCGCCAATCTGCTGCATAAAATCCTGCAGATAGTTGATATTGGTCTGGGTGGAGGAAATAAACAGATCCCCGTAGGTCACACAGGCGGTCATATAACCCAGAAAGGCCTGAATCGTTACATCCGCTGCATATTCCGGCCACATGATGGGGATCAGATCCTGATAGCAGACAGCAATCTTCACGCCTCTGGCCTTTAACTCCGGATACAATACCATCCGGTTACATTTGGAATGCCATACGCTGTCCAGCTCCAGGAGGATGCTGCCATGGGGAAATTCCCCGGGGCTGATCCGCCGCTTCGTCCGGATGCTTTCCCGCTCGCCCATGCCTTCCCGGTAATATGCCAGAAAAGCAGGCAGGGACAAAATACCGAAATCATCCTCCTGTTCCCGGTATTCCAGCAGTATCATTTCCAGCTGGGGATCTTGCGCCAGTCTGGTCGTAACCTCCCTCACCACTCTCTGGATCCCGCTCAGAAAGTTCACATGCATCAGATTCCCCACATCAATATATACCTTCATTGTCCATCCTCATCCTCTCATCAGCAGCTTCATCGCCAGCTTTTTCAGCGGCGACTTGATGCTTAAGGGAAGCCTGCGGCCGATCCTATATGCCGCAGCCAGAATGCGCTGCTTAAGGCTTCTCCTGACAACTCCCTGGCCCGCATCCCCCTCCGCATAGATATTATTACGGATGATCCTGCCCTTCGCCGCCACCTCCGGATTCTGCATCAGGGCATCCAGCACAGCTTTTCGGTAGTCCCATTCGGACAGCTCCGATTTCTTCTGCCAGCTCTGCAGCACTGCCGGTTCCGGCAGTGTCTCCAGCAGGCCATAGTAAGCCATCTGCAGAAATTCCGCCCGATCTGCACCCATCAGATCCCGCACATCCAGAATCCCCGGCACACAGGTATTCTGATACAACACCACCCGTCTGCCGGGCAGCTGCATCCCCTTTCCCGAAGCCTCCAGATTCTGCTGCACCAATGCGTATGCCCGGTCAAAATTCCGCTCCCATGCCGTCATGCTTCTCATCCCTTTCCCTGCCAGACCCTTACGGAAGATCCTGTCCTGTCACGAGCGATACAGGATTTCCTCCATTCGTCCGCAACATTGCTCCCAGCTCACCGGCCGGTATGCTTTCAGACTTTCCTTCCTCATCTGATATTTCCGCTCATCCGCATACGCCGCAACCACACGGCACAGGTCGGCCGCATCATCCTGCCTGAACCAGTCGCAGTACTCCCCTGCCACCTCTCTGGATACCGGAATATCCGCTGCGATGACCGGAGTCCCTCTCTGTATGGATTCCAGAAGAGGCAGGCCAAACCCCTCTGTATAACTGCAGAAGGCCAGGAACCTGGCATGCTGATACAGATAATCTATGGCGGCGTCCTCCAGTCCGTCAAAATGATAAATGCCCCGTCCATAATCCGGATGGCTGTATAGCTGCCGGGCAAATTCCTCCATATTCCATCCCATATAGCCGGCTAATATCACATGATACCCCGCCTGCTTCAGTCCCTTTTCATAGGCTTCCAGCAAAAGCTTGTGGTTTTTGCGGGGTTCAATGGTTCCCACCATCAAAATATAAGGGGCTTCCTCTGCGGCCCTCTGCACCTGCCAGGGAACTTCCTCCGATTCCACCGGACAACGCTGGCTGAAGTCAGCCCCCAGCGCCGCCACATGACAGGGAGGCAGACAGACCCCCACCTGATCTGCCAGCCGCTTCAGTTCCTCCCCCGTGGCCCGGGCATTTACGATCAGTTCATCCGCATATTGCAGATGGGCGGCGATATAATCCATAAAATTGTATACTCCCCTCTCCAGGCAATACTGGGGATGGGTGATGGAGATAATATCGTAGATATGCGCCACAATACGTACCCCCTGTTTTTTCAGAAGGGGCAGAAGATAGCTGCGCTTCACCCGGCACATCCACACGGCATCCAGATCAAAAAACACATCTCCCGGCCGCATATCCGTAACAGCTATTTTATGGCGGGTGATCATTTTGTTTTTGATTCCCTTATGCAGACGGTAATATGCCGTAAAGCGTTCATTATCAATAAGATGATATTGATCCTCCTTCGCATGATAATGCAGAAGGACAACCTTCTCCTGCCCGTGCTCCAGCAGCCGCAGGATAATCTCTCTGGTCACCCGCTGTATCCCTGTGATGAAGGTAGCCAGTGTCAGTACCGTGATATCCATATAGATTTTCATATCAATCTCCCTGCATACCGCAAGCCCTGCTTGCGATATGATTTTTTCACAGAAATACCTTTCTGATGATCTTCTGAAGCGGCATGGGCAGCTTCTTGCCGAACTCCCGCAGGCAGGATTTGTCCGTAAGGCCGTACAGTAATCCCATACCATAATAGCGGATGCCCTTTTTCTGTTTAAAATAAGGATTATTCAGCAGCCGGACATGATTGATCGCCACCACACTGGAGCCTGCGATACTGCGGAGCACCTCCTCCTGAAACTGCTCCCGGCTTTCCCCATACCGCTGCTCCCAGAACGTGACGATTCTTTCCTCCGGCAGACGCTTCAGCGCTGCCACATGAACCGCCTGCATAAAAGCAGGATTGGGCAGTCCCAGATATCGGGAAACGTCAATCTCCTGGGGATGTGCTCCCGCATCGCACAGAAAGGTCTCTTTTCCATAGGAAAATTCCTCCCCTGCCGCTTCCATATTGTCCTTTACCACGTCATACAGCCTGCCGTAGATCTCCTGATTCATCCTGCCTACCTCTTTCCGCATATTCTGACGGGCACTGTCATGCCTGCTTTCCGCCCAATTCCTCCCACAGCCCCATATAATGCCCGACAATGAACTCCGGCGTATATTCTGAAAAGACTTCCCTTTTCTCCGGCAAGGAGGCCGCTTCTTTGATTTTCTCCTGCCATTCTCCGGGATTGTAAGGCTCGTCCACATAGACCGCCCTTCCCCGGGTCACCTCTTCCAGACAGGAGCACCTGGTCATCACCACCCTTTTCCCCCGCTGCATGGCTTCTATGGGAGGCATCCCAAACCCCTCAAAGATGCTGGGAAACAGAAATATCCGGCAATTCTCATAAAGATAATCCCGTTCTGCATCAGTGACATATCCGGTCTGTACCACCAGGTCTCCGATGTCATAGCGCTCCAGCCTCTCCTCCAGCTGCTTGGTATCACCGCCCACACCGCTTAGCACCAGCAGACTGTCCCCCCAGGCCCCCTGCTGCTTGATCTGCCGAATCGCCTGCAGCAGCGTGTCCAGGTTTTTATGGGGCAGCAGCGAGCTGACACAGTAAAAATAGTCCCGCTGCGCCAGATCCCGGATCTGGGGCCGAAGCTCTGCTTTACCCTTTGACCAGTCATATTCCTGAACACGGATCGGCACATACATGGTCCGGAGTCTGTCCTTTACTCCGGGATAATGGCTGATCAAATCCTGCCTGCAATAGTCTGAATCCGTGAGGATCCTGCAGGCTCTGCGGCAGGTATGCGCCCACTCATACCGCAGAAACAGCCTCCGGAGCCGGGAAAAGTACCGGGGATAATGCAATGCCTGCAGATCATGGATCACACAGACATAGGGAATCCTGCTGCCCCAGGTCCATGGCATACTATACACAGGAACAAACAGGATGTCAATCCGCTGCTTGCGGGCGGTGCGATCCAAATGCAGATTTTCCCAGAGGATACGCCGGGGCTGGCTGCAGCTGTCCGTCGGGCATACATAAAGCTGCATCCGCCCTCCGGCTTTTACCGCATAATGCCGGAAACTGCCGGCATTATCCCTGGCAGCAAACAGCACATATTCATTTTTCGTATCATATTGCTGAAAGCCGTCCAGCAGACTGCGGATAAAAGACTCCGTTCCGCCGCATTTTCCCACTCTCACCCACAGTAAATCAATTCCTATCCGCATACTTTCGCCCTCATGCATATTGCAGGTTTTCCCTTCGATACTGCACCAATACGTATTTGGATGTGCAACATCCAAACTTATCCCCGTACATCCTACCCCAGCACCATCTTCGCCAGTTCTATGACAATGCACTCTATCAGATACAGCCTGCTGTAGCCATTGATCCGGTAGCAATACTGATAGCGGTCCCGGATCCGGTTCTTCGCTGCCTTTAAGCTTTTGTGATTGCTGGCGCCGCCCATGGCGAAATCTGCCAGGGTCTTATCCACCGTAACGATCCTGCGGCCCTGCTTTTTCATCTGCAGGAAAAATCCGTAATCGTCATGGATTCCCAGGCATCGGAACGGATACTGCTGATACAACTGCGCCCGCACAAAGGTGGTGGGGTGATTCCAATCCCGGGAGGTCTGAAAGCGGCGCTGCCTGGCCTTTTTCACAATGTTGGAACCATCCGTCTTATGCATCTGGATATTGGCATACATCAGCTCGCAGTCCGTCGTCAAAAAGGTCTCTGCCGCCGTAGCCGCCGCAATGGATTCGTACCAGTCTCCGCTGTTTAAGATACCGATGATCTCCCCGGTGGCCATGCGGATTCCCTTATTCATCGCATCGTAGATGCCCTTGTCCGGCTCACTGCTGATCCGGTAAGCAATGCCCTTTGCTTCCATGGCCGGGCGGTAGCCCTCGGCCACTGCCACCGTCCCGTCACTGCTGGCTCCGTCAATAATCAGGTATTCCAGCGTGTAAGGAACCTCTCCCGTCTCCTGAGCCAGCACCGACTCTATGGTACGCCCGATGACCCGGGCGCTGTTATAAGCAATCGTAATAATCGTCAGTTTCATCCTTATCTCACACTTTCCCGCATACCGCCGCCGGCGGCGCAATTCTCTTAGAGAATGGCCCCTGCCATTCTCGAGTGCGAGATTAGAACTTCTCTGCGAAACAGCCCTTGCTGTGAGCAGTTAGAAGTTCTTCCCGCACAGTTCCGTGCGCCGGATGCTCTCCGGCAGATCATACAGGCAGTAGCTCTCCATGTCCCCGCTCATGCTCCGGTCATAGGTCAGGCTGCCGAAAGCCTTATTGGCCATGGCGCCGATCTTTCCGGGCATCCGGGAGGCCAGCGCTGCCAGCGGATTCATGGCTTTCAGCAAATGTACCTTTTTCCCGTGAGCGGCGGCAATCTCCTGCACCATCCGGGAGGTTGCGGTATATTCTGCATTCTGGGGAAAATACAATCCCCCCCGCCCGTCTTCGATCCTCTGCCGGATAAATTCGCAGAGATTCTCAATATAGATCATGCTGCGCTGATTCTGCACATCCGGGAAAAAGGGGAGCCTGGCC
The DNA here is from genome assembly GCA_944381545.1 of uncultured Acetatifactor sp. Classification (GTDB taxonomy): domain Bacteria; phylum Bacillota; class Clostridia; order Lachnospirales; family Lachnospiraceae; genus Acetatifactor. Next base: position 17,706 of record CALWLO010000001.1, read on the forward strand.
GCCAGCTTTGCCAGCATGGGATAATTGCCCTTACTGCCCCGTCCATAGACCATGGGCAGGCGCAGAATGCCCAGCTGCATCTTCCTGCTCCCGCCGGCAGCCGTCAGCTTTTCCAGCTCCTCCTCTGCCCGAAGCTTGCTGTTTCCATAAAAATGAGAGTTATCGGCCGGAGTCTGCGGGGTAATTATCCGGCTTTTACCGTAGGGGGCGCTTTCCCCGTAGACAATGATGCTGCTGGGATAGAGGAAAAGCCCCACTCCTGCTGCCTGGGCTTTCCTGGCGGTTGCCACAGCCAGATCGCAGTTTACCTGATAATACAGAGCCTGCTGCTCCTGCGTTACCTTGCCCGTATCCACATGGGCAATACCGCTGGCCTGGAACACCGCATCATAGCCGCTGAAATCATAGCTTTCCCACTCCGAATCTCTCTGGGAAATCATATCCACCCGGTACAGCTCCCGGCCCTGCCGGTCATTATCTTCCAGCAGATACCGCTTCAGGCTGGTACCAATATAACTGTTTGCCCCTGTAATTAAGACTCTCTTCATGCCTACACACACCTGCCTGCACTGCCGCTTCGATATACCGCTCTCTATGGTACTCTCCTGCTGCATCATTTTTGTATCCCGGATACCTATCGCTCTTTCTTGCGGCGTTCCGCCTCATGCATGGCGCCTGTGCCGCCCTCTACTACCCCGTCTCCCCGGAATACGCTTAAAAAGGTTCCAAAGAAGCACCGCAGATCCATTTTCAGCCCCATCTTTTCCACATACTCTCCGTCAAAACGGGCCTTTACCGGGATCTCCAGCTCATCCCGTCCATTGATCTGGGCCCAGCCGGTAAGTCCGGGACGAATATCATTTGCCCCGTATTTATCCCTCTCCTCGATCAGGTCATACTGGTTCCACAGCGCAGGACGGGGCCCTACAATGGCCATATCTCCTCTCAGAATATTGAGGATTTGGGGAAGCTCATCCAGGCTGGTTCTGCGCAGGAATGCGCCCGCTCGGGTAATATACTGCCGGGGATTCTCCAGCAGATGCGTGGGCGTGTCCTTGGGCGTATCCGTCCGCATGGTTCGAAACTTCAATATGGCAAAATGGGTCTTGTGGATACCCACCCGCTTCTGCCGAAACAACACCGGCCCCGGGGAATCAAGCTTAATCGCCGCAATCAGAATCAGAAACACCGGTGACAGAACGATCAGCCCCAGCAGCGCCAGAATAAAATCCATTCCTCTTTTTACATATGCATACATGCTCTTTTCCCTCTCACTTTGCCGCCTGTGCCTCTTCATTTTCCGGTTCATGTCCCTCTTTCTCCTCATACTGATAAGTAGGGACAATCTCCTGCACCAGGGCCCGGATATCCGCCGATTCGTTCACCGAGGCCTCCTCCAGGCGTTTCAGCTGCTCCTCAAACAATGTATCCTCATATTCGATGGGCTTTCCGATATAGATCATCCGGTTTGCCGTCTCCTTCAGGCCCTCCTCGCTCATCAGCAGCTCCTCATACATCTTTTCTCCGGGCCGCAGGCCGGTAAATTCAATCTTGATATCCTCATCCACCCGGTAACCGGACAGCTTAATCATATTTTTAGCCAGATCCAGGATCTTCATGGGTTCTCCCATATCCAGCACAAAGATCTCCCCGCCCTTAGCGTAGGCGCCCGCCTGCAGCACCAGGGATACCGCCTCAGGAATGGTCATAAAATACCGGATAATATCCGGATGGGTTACCGTCACCGGCCCGCCCTGTTCGATCTGTTTTTTAAACAGAGGAACCACGCTGCCGTTGCTGCCCAGTACATTGCCGAAACGAACGGCCACATACTCCGTTTGGGATCTGCGGTTCATGTTCTGAATCACCATCTCGCAGATTCTCTTGGAAGCGCCCATGATATTCGTGGGATTCACCGCCTTATCCGTGGAAATCATAACAAACTTTTTCGTGCCGTACCGGTCTGCCGCCGCCGCCACCTTAACGGTTCCGAATACATTGTTTTTAATGGCTTCGTTGGGGCTGTCCTCCATCAACGGCACATGCTTATGGGCCGCCGCATGATAGACAATATCCGGCCGGTACTCCTTAAAGATCTCATCCATTCTCCTGGTATTGCGTACGGAAGCGATGAGTACCACCAGATCCAGCTTGGGATAGCCTCGCTTTAGCTCCTGCTGGATCTCATAGGCGTTATTTTCATAGATATCCAGGATAATCAGCTGCCGGGGATTATGCCCGGCGATCTGCCGGCACAGCTCGCTGCCGATGGAGCCGCCTCCTCCGGTTACCAGCACCGTCTGATTCTGTACGTAGCCGATGATCTCGTCCACATTGACCTCAATGGGATCCCTGCCCAGCAGATCCTCAATCTGCACCTCCCGCAGATTGGATACATTCACATCCCCCTTGATGATCTGATACATACCCGGCAGAATCTGGATCCGGCAGCCGGTCTCCTTGCATATTTCGATCAGAGGCTTTAATTGGGAACGGCTGGCGGAGGGGATGGCAATAATGATCTCATCTATATCATACTTCTCCACGCTCTCCACAATTTTCTCCCGGCCCCCTACGATGGGCACGCCCCGCAGATATTTTCCCTGGCATCCCGGATTATCGTCAATAAAGCAGGCCACATGCATGCTCAGGTATTTACTGGACTGAATCTCCTGGAGGATGGCATTGCCGGAAGCTCCTGCTCCCACTATCATATAATTCTGGCGTTCCGGCGCCTTATAATGACTCAGTCTCCGATTCTGCACCATCCGCATAAAACGATAGCTGAAGCGCACGCCTCCCGTGAAAATTGCCAGAAAGAGAGCATAGAAAAAGGGATAACTCCTGGGCACATGTGTATCCAGCAGCCAATAGATCACCGGCTGCATAGCGGCGCAGATCACCACTGCGATAATCACGTTCACCAGCTCCGTATCGGAGGCATAACGCCACACACTGTTATATAGCCGAAAAATATAAAAAATAACCAGTGTAATGAAGACATTGATCACATAGGAATCCTGAATCGCTTTCCAGAACTCCGGCGCTATATCCATAAAGCTGAGATCATAACGCACATATAAGCTCAGCACAGAAGAAATCAACACTGCCAGCATATCTGTCACGATCAGCAGAATGATTCTGGTAATGGGAATCTTCAATATGCCGATTCGGATATCGCTTAATTTCTTCATAACCTGTCTCCTTTTCCCTTAAAGCTAACAGCTTTTTGCATCAATTTTGCAGCTTTTCTGCATTTATTCTATCTTCTCTGATCTTTTTATCCGGCATTCAACCTGATTTTTGCAATTTTTCCTGCAAAAACATTTTTTTGCAGATCCGTTTTCTATCATTTGTTATGCTAATGCTATCAGTTAAAGATCCAGTTCAGATACGGCAGCAGCCGGATGTTTACATCGTAGGCTGACCGCAGGAACAGGATAAAATAGGCCAGAAATACCGCTGCCGTACCCGCAGTCAGCAGCCGTCTCATTCCCTTTTTCTCCATACTGCGCAGCAGATTGGGAATCAGAAAAATCTGAGGCAGGATCAGATAATAGGCCACCCGGGACACTTCGGGGATAAAAGCCCCAAAGGTGTACAGCACCAGCCCGCCCAGGTTCAGAAAGAAGTAAAACCGGTTGCGCACATTGTCCCGAATTGCCCCCTTATAGCAGATCAGGGACAGTGCCAGCGTCCCGGCACACTTGGCGATGTTGGTCAGGGAATACTCCACCTGGTCAAACATGGAGTTCTCATAAAAGGGGTAGATCTTAAAAATCATAAACCGGTAGATCTCCCTGCCGAAGATCAGGCTCAGGATCAGCAGTGCCCCGGCAATATAGTGCCAGCGTTTCAGCCGGATTCCGGCCAGCCATTTTGCCCCCAGATAGACGGGGATCACCAGCAGTACGGATTTGTGGAAGGTGGCTGCCGCCAGAATCCACAGGATAAATTTCAGGTATTCTCCCCGCAGCACATATTTGCTGCTGTACAGAGCAATGGCCAGCACCAGATAATAGCGCACGGAGTTAAAGCTGGAGAAATAGTAGCCATTCATCAAAAACAGGTACAGGGATCCCAGAAAGAAGTCCCCCTGTTCGTAGATGGTGCGCAGGAAAAAGTACACCGTCAGCAGGGAAAACAGGCCGAATATGGGCAGATAGCTGTACCCTTCCGTGCCGAAGAAATACTGCATCACCCGCACCAGAGCGTTAAAACCGAACTCCGAGGATACATGCCTTCCCTGGGAGATCAGATTAAACATGCTGGTATAGACCCAGTAATCGTTGCCGCTGGCGATCCGGCAGGCGGACAATGCCGACAGGATCACATAGATCCCGGCGCAGATCCAGAGATTCAGAGCCTGCTGACGGGTTCGGACCGGACTCTGACGGCCTGTTCCGCAGCCGCTCTCTGCTGATATACCGCCCGGTGTATGCCGGCATACCCGTCCTCCGTCCATATGCAGTTGTACGCTCTCCCGGGTATCGCAAAAACATGCCATCAGCAATACCAGGACGGTTACACCCACAAACAAAACCATCTACCGAATCTCCATTCTGCACACTGCATTTTCCGCCGCCTGTTCTTTCTATACCGTACCGCTCCGGCAGCCACAGACATCTGCTGTGCCTACCGTTTCGCCTCTTCTGTGCTATCGCCGGTACAGCACCTTTTTACACCGGTTATAAAATCCCGACCAGGCCGGGCTCTCCGCCATTCTGGTCCGCAGCGGGGCCAGCGTCACCAGCAGGAGCAGGCGGTATTTCCGCAGCTGTCCCCTGCTCATATACTGTGCAGTGATCTCCCGGTGTTCCCTGGCCGAACGCTTCCGGTTCTCCGGCGTCTCGGAAAAGCCGCCGCCCTCATAGGAAGCCAATGTCACCGGGATATACCGGGGCCTGGCGTCCTGCCGGAAATAACACCAGAGAAAATGCTCATAATCCGCCCGTACCCGGTACTCCGGCTTATATCCCCGCTCCTTAAACAGGCTGTGATGATAGATACAGGCCTGGTGGCAGGGTACATTGCGGTAGCAGGCAAAATCATCCATATGGGGGTTGGAGGCTACCACCTGGCCCCGCAGGGCATCATAGATATCGCCGTAGAAGATTCGGCTCTCCTGCCCCGCCGCCCTGCCGATCTCGGCAGCAGCCTGCTCCAGTGCCGTTTCCGAGGCAAAATGATCCCCGCAATTTAAAAAATACAGGTACTCCCCCCGTGCTTTACGGGTTGCCTGATTCATGCCGTCATAGATGCCGGTATCGGGCTGCTCCAGGATCCGTACCTCCGGCATCCGTTTCCCTGCCGCCTGGCTCAGTCCGGCCAGATACTCCCGCAGAGCTTCCAGGGAGCCGTCCCGGGAGCCGCCGTCCTTAACAATGACTTCATAATCCGCATAGGTCTGTTTTGTCACACTCTTCATGGTCTCCACCAGCTTACCGCCGGGATTTAACGAGACCATGAGAATACTGAACATGGGTGATCTCATACTTATACCCCTCCATCTCTGATCCCCTGGCGCATGATGGTATAGGCTTTCTTCCAGGGGATCTCCCGGCACATCTCTTCTCTGTGGGCCAGCAGGAACCGCAGGGCCATGGGCTTTGCCAGAACACCGTATAAGTAGCGGTATAGTACGCCCCTGTCGTAAAAAAATTTGGTATTATACCCGGTAAACCAGGTGGACTCCCTCTCCCGCTCATGTCCGATGGTCACCGGCACCTTGAAGACCTTCAGGCCTGCTTTCAGGCAGTCACGGATAAACAAACTGTCCTCCCCATTGCTGTATTTTGCGCCGCCCCCAAACAGCAGGGAAAAGGTGATGTTTTTCTGGTGGATCCGCTCCGTCCGCACCGCAAAGCTGTAGGTGGGATAGCGTCCGCAGTTGTACCAGTGCACCCGCCCAAAGCTGTCGTTACGGTAGGTCTCCCTGCCCGGCATGGCCTGTACATGGAAAAGCAGCATATCCGCTTCGGGATGGGCGGAAAAAGCCTCCAGCACTGCTTTTTCGTAGCCTGGTTCATAGATAATATCCTCATCTGCAAAAAGGCTGATGTCGGCCCCGGCCCGCAGCAGGCTGTGATTGCGGCTCAGCCCCACCCCCCGCTCCGCCATGGCAAAAAAGCGGAGTGTATGGCCCTGCCACTCCACTTCCTCATATCCGTAATACTCCCCCTGGCTGACAATGATGGCGTCGCTGTCAATCTGCATCTCCTCTGCCAGTTCCCGGGGCTTGCGGTTCATGGCTGCTACCAGTAATTGCAGTGTCATGCTTTCCTCCTCACTCCCTAATTCCACTCTGCAGCATTTCCGGCTTTTTTACTTCTTCTCACACAGATACCACCGGATCAGCCTGCTGTCGGCTTCCACCAGCACCATGGCATCCACGTTCACCTCCAGCTGCCCCAGCAGCCGCAGCGTCTCCTCAATGGATTTGCCCCGGTCTGCATCTGCCTGCACCAGCAGCAGGATACCCTCCTGGCTGCACAGCGCTTCCCCTGCCTCCGGCGCCTGATGCAGACTGGGGATCGCCGTATATTTCCGCCGCAGCTCTGCTCCATTCTCAGACACACCGGCCGTTTCCAGCATCTCCAGCACCTTAACTGTGCCTCCCGGATCCAGCTTCCCGTTTACGGCGGTAACGCCGATCCTTTTTTTCTGCCCCAGCAGAAATTTCAGCTGTGCCCCCAGCTCCTGCGATGGTCTTCCCTCCCCATCCACATAGCCTGCTGCCGGAATACCGTAGCGCCAGGCCAATGTCCCCGGCACCTGGATCTTCTCATTCAATATCTCAGCCATTCCCAGGCCAAATAACGCAAAAAAGGTGCCCAGCACCGCACCCAGCACACAAGCCCGCAGGGTGCGCACATCCGGCATTGCCAGCTGCGGCTGCCCTCTGTCCATCAGCCTTACCTCTATCAGTTCCTTTTGCCGCTCTCCCACAGCTATCATGGCTTCTCCGGCCACCCGGTCGATCTCCCGGGCCGTCTCCGCATCCACATGGGTGGTATGGATGTAGCAGATTCGCAGATCCGATACCAGCTCTGCTTCAAAGCTGTCCGTCAGTTCCTGTGCCGTCATAGGAACTGTCAGTTTTTCCAGCATCTCCGTTACCATCTCATCACTTTTCAACAGATCATTCCAGGTATAAGACGCAAAATAGGAATAAGTCTGCTGATCGCTGGGATCCACTGCATATTCCAGATAATATTTACTGTCCATGGTATAAGGGATCACTCCCCCAAAGGTCACATGTTTCAGATAATAGATACCGCCTACCAGCACCAGACCCGCCAGCGCTCCCGCCAGAACTGCCCACAGCCTGCGCAGGCACAGCAATACAAACAGTCTCATATCAAAGGGTTCTTTCCCGTAGTTACACTGCCACATATGCAGCCCTCCCTACTTGTCCGAATGCTTCATCTCTTCCTTCAGAGCCGTTATCTGCTCACTTTCCACGCCCTCGGTACTGTCCGGCCAGAAGAGAATCTTCAGGGTCAGCAGCATCAGCTGGATATCCAGCCACACGGAATAGTTCTCGATATAGGTCAGATCCAGCTTCAGCTTATCATAGGGTGTGGTATTGTATTTGCCGTAGACCTGGGCATAACCGGCCAATCCGGCCTTTACCTTCATCCGATAGGCAAACTCCGGCATGACCTCCATATACTGTGCGATAATCTCCGGGCGTTCGGGTCTGGGGCCGATAAAGGACATATCGCCCCTGATAATATTGATCAGCTGAGGCAATTCATCAATACGTACCTTCCGGATAAATTTACCGACAGGCGTAATCCGGTTGTCATTTTTCTGGGCCAGCCGCGCCACACCATCCTTCTCCGCATCCACCCGCATACTGCGGAACTTCAAAATATAGAACTCCCTCTGGTTCAGTGTACAGCGCACCTGCTTATACAGCACCGGCCCTCCGTCATAAAGCTTAATGACAATAGCCGTAATCAGCATAATGGGTGAGGCAATCACAAAGAGCAGAAGGGAAAATATCAAATCAATCATGCGCTTGATGAATCGCTGCTCCACTGTCAGGCTGTATTCCCTGGTCAGCAGAATGGGCGTATCAAACAGATGCAGCTCCTCGGTGCCCAGCAGAATCACATCCGTAATCTTGGGCATCATATAGACCCGGATGGAGCGGGCATAGCAGTATTTCAGCAGAAGATTCCTCTCCTGTGTGGGAATATCCCAGATCACAACAGCATTGAATTCCCCTCCGGCATACCCTTCCTCAATTTCCCGGTACAGCGTTTCCAATCCCTTTTCCAGATGAGTATACCTGACGATATTATACTTATCCTTACGGCTCTGAAATTTGCTGACAATGCTTTCTATGGGCCTGTCCCCGTGGATCAGCAGCATCTTCCTGGGGGGAAAAACCGTCTTATAAATCCAGTAGGCGATATTGTTCCAGATCAGGATGATCAGCAGCTGCCAGACCAGCAGATAGATAAAGCACTGGGGTACGAAAAGTCTCTTTGCCATGATGGACAGCTGCCCGTATAGCAGCACGTCCGCAGCAAGGCTGGCAAAGGCCTGGGAGAATATCACCTCCGCATTCTTCAAGTATCCAATGCGCATCCCCCCGTACATATTGGAGAAGAAAAAAAGCATTGCCACATAAAAAGCAATCTGCAGCGCATCTGCTCTCCAATAATAGTGGATGCCGGTTTCCACCGTAATGCTGGGGCTGAAATTGGTCTTCCAGTAATAGACAAACACCAATGTCTCCAGCGCTATGCATACCCCGGACAGGGCCAGCAATATGATTCTTTTGGATGTTTCCAGTTTACGCATTCTACTTACCTTCTTTTATCCGTTTCTTTTCACGTAACAGTCATCATACCATATTTCCCCGGCTTCGTCCACTGCCTTCATATTCTTCTGCGCACCGCCCGCACCGCCCAGAAGCAGAAATTATACAGGCTGCGGGGAATGGACAGTCCTTCTGCCCTGCGGTACAGATTCCAGATCCGCCGTATGGCCTCCAGCTTATTGGAAGACAGGGACTTGGCCGGCCTGCGGTAGAGCACCAGATTTTCATCCAGACCATATGCCGTATACCCGTTTCTCAGCACCTTCCACCACAGAGCCGTATCCTCGCTTTTGATATCCGGCATTTCCAACAGCTCCTTGGGGATCCTCTCCGTGTCAAACATGACGGTGGAGGTAAAAATCGTCGTATTTTTCAATGCATCCTGATAGCGAAGCTCCTTAGGGACATGTACCACCTTACCCGTGCCCACGCCGTTTTCATCGGCAAATTCATAACCGGTAAATACAAAGGCGGCCTGCTTCTCCTGTAAAAACTGCAGCTGACGGGAAAGCTTTTGAGGCTGCCACAGATCATCTGCATCCACATAGGCAATATAGCGGCCGCAGGCCTCCTGCAGCCCCCTGTTCCGCGCTTTTGCCGCTCCCATATTATGCTCCCTGACAATGATCCGCAGGCGGTTTTCCTTCTTTTCCTCCTGGTATTCCCGAATCACCTGGACGGAGCTGTCCTTACAGCCATCCACCACCAGCAGCAGCTCCCAGTCCGTATAGGTCTGCGCTCCAACATGCTCTATGGTCTCCCGTATATATTTTTCCGCATTGTACACCGGCACAATGATACTGACCGTCTCGTTCATCTCTTTCCTTTCCCTGAAAGCAGCGGCTTACTCACAGTACCAGATGGTATAGCCTGCCACCTCCCCCAGCAGCTCTGGATGAAGATCGTTTTCTTCCTGCAGCCAGTCGCAGGCCATTGCGATCCTTTCTGACGCTTCTGCCGGAAATACCCACATCCGGGCGCCGCAGCCTGCTGCCGTCTGCAAAGCGTAGGCATCCGTCCGCTCTAAGCCGCTTCCTGTCCCATCTCCGCTTTCCAAAGCTTCCATCCAGTCAAACAGGCGCTGCGCCTCCTCCGTATAGGTATCATAGGCATAAGCCGCCGCTTCCGGCTCCCACATATTCCGGCCATAAAGCAGCCTGATCTCTCCGGTTTGCCCTCTGACCGCCTCCAGCACCGCCCGAGGCCCCCACAGCAGCGTCTCCTGCATTTGGGAGAGCTCCTGCAGATTATTCGCCACCTGCCTGGCCCTGCTGCGGCGGGCTTCTTCCTCTTCACCGACTGTGCGGATGCGGCCCAGATTGCCCAGAAGCAGCAAAAGCGCCAGCAATACGCAAATGCCGGCCGCCAGCCTCCGGCCCGCCTTACCATCCCTTCGTCTCTGCTCCGTCAGTTCCCAGAGCAGCTCTGTGCCGCCCCAGGCAATGCACAGAGTCACCGGCACCAGACTCCAGATCCACGGATAGCTGTAAAATCTGGTCTGGTACAGCATCAGGCACCCGCCGCTTACCGGGAAGACCACCAGCACCAGCATCACCGCCGTAAACTGCAGCAGCCTTCCCTCCCGGGGCCGGCGGCGCTCCTTGGCCGCCAGGAAATACAGCAGCAGCCCCGGCACCAGCACCACCATATGATTGCTCTGAAAGTAAACAGCCAGGCCGTTTATGCTATTCTGAATCAGCTCCCTCATGGCCGTTCCTCCCCTCTCCCCAGGATCCGGGAGGATAATCTCCGAAACCCTCTGCCAGCGCTTATTTTATCCAGAACCAGCAGGATCACCAGCAACGCCAGGCATAGTCCCATCCCATAAAAAGTCCAGCAGATGCAAGCCTCCGCCAATACACACAAAAGCATTCCAGGCCAGGTATGCCGCAGATCCTTTTCCAGTCCCAGCGACAGCGCATAGGGCAGCAATATCAGGTTACGGATGGAGGTTCCCAGCCAGGCGCTGTGCAGGGCTCCATAGCCATCCAGCCATACCGCTCCCTCCCCGCACCAGAAAATCAGGGATACCAGGATCAGAAACAGATATTTTTTGCGCAGATCGGCGCCAAACAGCATTCTGGCAAGCCGGTAATAAACCATATATGTGCCGGCCAGCACAACTACCGGAATCAGGTTCTGCACAAACAGCGTCCCATCCACCTGAAAAGACGAGGCAAGGATCGTATACAGGGTGGGCAGGCAAAGGATCCGATACCGCAGGGACAGCCCCTGGGTATAGGCCTGTCCCGTCAGAGGATCCACCTGATAGATACCGTTCTGCGCCTGAAAGCTGCGCAGGGTCTCCACCGTAATGTCCCCTGCTGTGGCCACAGCAGGCATACAGTACACATACACCGTCTGTATCAGTACCATGAGCAGGAAAATGCCGGGCAGCAAAAAGCTTCCGCCATTTTCCGGCAGAATCCGAAAACGCTCTTTCTGTTTGCGGCAAATCACCGCCACCGATACCAGCGCCAATATACATAAGACAGCAATCACACCATGCCAAAGCGCCGCCAGCCTGCTTAACTGCAGATGCCCAAAGGCTCCCGCCAGATGCAGCGCCTGCGCCGCACCCACACAGCACAGACTGCCGATGATCCATGCATCCGTCATTCGGACAGGCAGGGAAGGCTTTCTGTATATCACCGCCAGCACCCCCGCCCCGATCAGCCAGGGCACCACCGCCAGCAGCAGCCATAAAAGGATGATCATACACCGATCAGCACCTTTCTGTACATAAAATAGTTGGTGAAAATAGTATACCACATATTTCCTGTTTTGAACAACTAAAAAGAGACTGTTTCCAGCCTCTTTTTACCCAGAAGGAGCAGTACGAATTGTCGAATCTCTATTGCCCCGAAAAGGCAATCATCTTGATTTCATATCCAGGCGCATCTTGTCAGCGATCCTGGCTATGTATTCACTGTTTGTAGGACGGCTCTTTCCCTGCTGGACAGAATATCCGAACAGCTTTTCAAAGGTCTCAACGTTTCCCCTCGTCCAGGACACTTCGATTGCGTTGCGGATTGCCCGTTCAACCTTCTGATCCGTGGTCTTAAAATGCTTTGCAATGGTGGGATACAGCAGCTTGGTCACACTGCTCACCACCTCCATATCCCTGCCGGAAAGCAGGATGGCGTCACGCAGATAGTGATACCCCTTTAAATGCGCCGGAACTCCGATGTCCAGCATGATCTCCGTAATATAGCGCTCCAATTCGTAATCCTTTACAGTAGTAATGTCCATAATGAATTCCCCTTTCATATGTCGAGTACTGCTCCTTACTGTAATTGATTGCATTAATCATATCATATCTGTCGAATAATGGGTAGCGGTTTTCATCGCATGAATCGACAGCGCTCTACAGGAAATACCGGATTATCTCTATCACATCCCTGACTATCGCCTTAAATGTGGGAGAACTAAAGGAAAAAACCGCTGCCAGCAATTTCAAATATCAATGTTCATGCAAACAAATAAGTTCTTATCATTTGATGCTGCGGTGACGTAAATTCGTTTGGACAATGACTCAATTAAGTTTTTCTGCATTTGATCAACATTACTTAAAAATTCATCTAATTCTTTTTTCCCATACATTCCAAGATAATTTATTGACACAATATCAGCTCTTGCTCCAATACGAGCAAGCACTAACTGTCCTTCCTTATCTTCAATATTACGATTCTTAGCCAGATAAGAAGGTCTGAAAAAATCTTTAGTGTATAGACTTATTATTTTTATTGACCGTTCCTTAAAAACGGTAAAAGTGTCATTTCTTTGAAACACTAACGCCACACTAACATGCATATCCCCAAGCGTTTCTGAAAAGTCATATTCCGCATACTCTCTAAGATTAAATTGCGTCCTTACCGAAATGAACTCATTCTCTACTTTCTTTGAGATTCTTACTGCAACTAAATACGAAAGAAAAAGTGAAATGCCAATACTATTTTCATTTTTTGGAATCTTCTCTACAAAAATGCTTAATTTTTGCTGTATAAACCCTTTATCTTGTATCGCACATTTATCGAGCTGTTTTATATACCAGCTACTCAGCACACCTTTCATCGTTGCATTTTTCTTATGTATAAATTCACAGTAGTCAAAATACTGTAAGCTGTTTTGAGAAGGTATGTCATGAATCAGGTTACTGATTTTTAGCTTGATAAGCGAGATGCTGGAAGCGTCTGCAATACAGTGATCAATAACACAAATGACTTTTGCTTTTTTATTACATAATAGAACAGCAAATAATGCCATTCTCCCCCCATATTGTCTGGAATAAAATACAAGCTCCTTAAATGTCTCCGTAATATATTCTACAATGCCTGTATCAAAATCATCTGTGCTAATGACCGGGATTGCAGGTAAACTTTCACATGAAAATTCTTTAAAGTACAATTCATTATTAATAACACATAATCCGGAATTTAAAATTGGATTTTGAATTACTAATTGTTTTATTATATCCAAAATATTTAAATCACTATTTTCTAACATTATTTCTTGATCAAAGCTTATACAATTCTTGATCTTCTTAAAAAAATAATTTTCCTGTAATTGTAAGGCTCGACATACTCGGCCAGTTTCATTATTATCTTCAAATAAATACCGATAGCTCGCTATTGATATTTTTCTAAGGTTTGCAATAAGATCCGAATTACTATTGTTAAAAACAATATCCTGAGATAGATTACGTTCCCTTCGCAAATAATCTGTAATTTTTCTCGCTGTTCTGTAATTGTATATCATATCAGTATTAAATTCTTTATGACATATTTTCTCAATCTCATTAAGCAGGCTAAATGATCGAAGTGAATCACCCCCGCATTCAAAAAAATCGTCATCAATGGAGTTAAGCAGATTATCGGATCCTAAACATTGCTGCATGAGATTCAATATACATTTATAATCAATCCCTTTTTCCTCATAATTCTTTTTCCGATTTTTCAATTCATTTAGAATTTCACATTCTATTTTCTTTCTATCAACCTTATTACTGGTATTCAGTTCTATTTTGTTTACAAAACGGAATACATTAGGAATCATATAACGAGGAACTTTTTCCTCTAATCTATTCTTAAGTTCCATCGAATCCATACGGATTCCCGCTTCCAAACAAACTGTTGCAAACAGCATATTATTTAGATAAGTAACTACAGCTTCCTTTATACCTTTTAATTCAACTAATTTGTTTTCAATTTCACCAAGCTCTACCCTGATTCCATTCAGCTGAACTTGGTCATCATTCCTACCATGAAAATACAAGAGTCCTTCCCTAATGGACACAAGATCCCCAGTCCGATAATACATTGCTCCATTCTTATTCATAAATCGTTTTTTACTTTCAACTTCATTATTTATATATCCATTTGCAATGCCTAATCCACCCAAAAGTAATTCTCCTACACCATCATCATCTGCTCCATCAATAAGATAAGTGCATCCTTTTAACGCTCTTCCAATAGGGATCCCTTTTTCATAATTCTCTCCATGCTTAAACTCGTATCCGGTTGCATAAACTGTTGCCTCAGTTGGTCCATATAGATTTAACATCCTACACGCAATATGGTTATCTTCCCAATAATCCAATATCTCTTTTTTAAAGGCTTCACCTGCCACCATTATACATTTTAAGGATGAAAACATCTGATTCAGTTCTTCATTTGAATACGCATATATCATATTTTTTAATCCAGATGGAGAAATCGCCAAATGTGTCAGGCCATTTTCATACACTATTTGCGGAAAAAGTTTATATTCATGATATTCAGCTAAATCCACTACATATGTTTTTGCTCCATATAGAAACGAATATATTTCCGTTACAGATACGTCAAACGTGTATGGTGTAGAGAAAACATACACAGACTGATAAGTACACTTGCTTATTTCTATCATATTATTTATAATATACATTAAGTTCTTATATGTAACAGACACTCCTTTGGGTGTTCCTGTACTTCCTGAAGTAAACAGTACATATACTTCATCTCTATCCTGATATTGATAAAACGATGCCTGTTGTATATTGGCATATTTTTCCTTTTCCCTGTTATACAGAATTGTATTTGTTTTTTTAAAGTACTTTACGTCTGATATAATCAATTTTGCTTTCGACATATATGCAATTTTTTCTATATCTTCTTCAGAAGTACCAATTCTAACAGGCACATAACTATTTCCTGTTTTTATGATACTAAGAATACAAATAATAATAGAAGCAGTATGTGTTAGATAAAGTATAATTCTATTATGATTTCCGCACAAATTAGACATAATATCTGTGGAACACTTTTCAACCATTAAAAATGCCTCATGATATGTTATGTTATTCTCTTTGGTCATAATCATTATTTCTTCAGGCGTATTTATTACTTTAGACAAAAATTCTTCATAAATATTCATATTATTTAATGTATAAAATTATTATACTTATCCTTTCACTATAATTTAAATAAAGCTTTTACAAATTCTATATTTAACAGATAAAAAATTATTTTTAATTATAACTTTATTTTTTTCGCAAAGTCAAGTTTTTCAAAAAGTCTTATCTAAAATATACCTTCGTTTTTTTGCTGTGTCACGCCATTAATAAAGTATTTATTGATTTATAACAGGAAATTCTCTATTACCCAGAAAAAATCCCTCCTGCATGTAAACACTTACACTTACATGCAGGAGGGGTATAACCAAATTCAAGCAAAATCGTATACGATGCTTCTGCTCTACAATTCCTCCTTCACAATATAAATCGGGCGCTTCTTCACCTCCATATAGGTCTTGGCCAGATACTGCCCGATGATCCCCATGCAAAACAGCTGCACGCCGCTGACCAGGGAGATAATGCATACCAGCGAGGGCCAGCCGGACACCGGATCTCCGAAAATAATCGTGCGCACAATGATAAATATAATCAGGATAAAAGCCAGCAGGCAGAACAGGACTCCCATAAAGGAAGCAATGCTTAAGGGTACGGTGGAAAACGCCGTAATGCCCTCCAGGGAATAAAGCAGCAGCTTCCAGAAGTTCCACTTGGTCTCCCCCTTTGCCCGCTCTATATTCTCATATTCGATCCATCTGGTTTGAAAGCCTACCCAGCCGTAGATCCCCTTTGTGAAACGGTTATATTCCTGCATCTGCAGGATCGCATTCACCATCTGGCGTGTCATCAGCCGGTAATCCCGGGCGCCGTCCATGATCTCCGTTCGGGAGATATGCTTCATCAGACGATAAAACATCCGGGCAAACATAGACCGGATGGGCGGTTCTCCCTTGCGGCTGACCCGTCTGGTGGCCACGGAATCATAGCCCTGCTCCAGGTAGGAAAACATCTCCGGCAACAGCGAGGGGGGATCCTGCAGATCCACATCCATCAGCACCACGTAATCCCCTCTGGACTTCTCCAATCCCGCATACATACCGGCTTCCTTGCCGAAATTCCGGGAGAAGGAGATCAAATGCACTCTTTCATCCGCCGCCCGCAGCTTTTTCACTTCCTCTGCGGTTCTGTCTTTAGAACCGTCATCAATATACAGAATCTCCACTTCCAGATCCTTTTCCTGAAAAAAGGACTCATTTTTCATCAGTTCCCTATAAAAGTCTGCCACAGATTCTTCTTCGTTATAGCAGGGCACAATCACGCTCAGTAAGCTCATGGGGTCAGTCTCCTCTTATTCGATAATTGCCTTTATCATAGTCGATTATCCACGGTATTGGTATTCATTATACAATAATTGTACCCCTTTCTGCAAGCCCAACGGATCCGGCACAGTACTTTATCCATTTGCCGCAGGTGCAAATACTGTGCAGAATTCCTCCGCCTTTTCCCTGGTCAGTTCAAATTTCTGCATTACCCTGGATATAATATCCTCTCGGGATACGCCAAATTCGATACAGGTTTCCACCAGGAACTGGATGCCTTTCCTCTCACCTTCCATACGGCCGTTTTCCTCACCCTTCCGCTCTCTGGCGTCCAGCTCATCTTTCATCAGTTCCTCCAATGCTTTGCACATAATCTTTACCTCCTCAAACGGTCTTAAGTTTGCCCGGACTATGATGTCCATCACCGATTGATACAGTCCGTTCTCCTTATGCCTGCCATATTCCTCCAGCAGCTTCCTTGCCGTTTCCGTCTCCCTCATGTCATTGGTAAGGTTCTTCAGCCACAGGTTGCTCTCCTCCGACAGTTCTGACGTGACGATCAGCTGCATGGGAATGATATCCCCATGGATGTAATAGATTCCCTCCTCCTGCCTGTCCAGACACATATGCCTCTCTTTCTCCAGATGGGTTACGAGCTTCCTTGGAAAGCGTCTGCATACATAGGATATGGTAATCTCAGATATTTTGATCTCATCCTGTTTTACTGTGTCTGATTTGTAAAAGCAGGCATAGCCGTACACCTTGTAAAAAGCGTTGATGTCCAGGCAGTCATCCGGACTCTTGTACTCCACGATATTGTGAGTCCTGAAGATCCGGCCGATATTCTTCCTGATCGCTGTCGATGGATCCTTCTTAATGATTAACACATCGATCTCCTTTGGTTTTGTTCCCAGCTGGTGCTCGTTCTCGAAAAGCAGAGCCTCCGCCTCTGCGGCGAATTCAATGCGGATACCGGCAAAGAAAGCCGGATGCCACTGGAGCGCCGGGGCTTCTTCTGTCTTCTTTTCCATGTGCCCTCCTTATTCCGTTCCAGGAGTTCACTTCTTTTTAGAAAACTCCTGCTGTTAAATGTGGAATGAAGCATGAATTTTCTAAAAGATACAGCCGGCCTTAAGCCGTCTCTGAATGGATGAATAGAATACAGAAATGAACGCTTCTGTATCAGATTTTATATAGAAAATATGCTCTATGCTGATTTTAGCATATGTGATATCAGAATTGCAATAGATACTTTATAAAATCACTGTCTTTCCCTTCATGGTTGGACGCATTCTGGTAAAAAGTCTGTAAAGTGCTGGATATCCTGGCCCGAATCGTGTATAATGTGCATATAAGGCAGAATCAAATAGGTTCTGCCTGTAATTTGTGGAATAGAAGAGGAAGTGTTTATGGAATTTTTTACCGGTTTACTGGAAAACAGGATTTTTCAGGCGGCAGCCTTGGGATGGCTTATCGCTCAAGTACTTAAAACAATGATCCATATGTTTTTTACCAAAAAATTTGTGGCGGAGCGCCTGGTAGGCAGCGGAGGTATGCCCAGTTCCCACTCCGCTACCGTATGTGCGATGGTCACCGCCACCTATATCGAATACGGCTCCTCCGGCTATCCTTTCGCCTTTGCCTTGATCCTGGCAATCATTGTCATGTATGATGCCATCGGCGTCCGCCGGGAGACCGGCATTCAGGCTCAGCTTCTCAACGATATGATCAGGGTTTTCGAGGAAATGGGACGTAAGGAATTGTCCGCTCACGATAAGCTGAAAGAATTTGTGGGACATACTCCCCTGCAGGTACTGGCAGGGGCGATCCTGGGAATCTTAATCGCCATCCTGATCTATCAGTTCTAGAAATCGCCAAAGGGCGCTTCCCTTTATATTGTGGGAGCGCCTTTTTTCTGTCCGTCCTGTTTCCTCCGTTATTTTACCAGCTCCAGTCTATTGACTGCTGAGAAGATGGCTCTCACAGAAGCCCTTGTGATATTGGAGCTGACACCCACACCGTAGGTTACCCTGCCAGTCTCTCCGTCCAGCAGATGAATGTATGCTGCGGCCTGAGAGTTGGAACCGCTTTGCAGCGCATGCTCTTCGTAGTCAAGAATCTTTATATTCGGCCCGAATTCCTCTGCAATACCTCTCTTTACCGCATCAATGGGGCCATTGCCCACGGCTTCAAAGCTCTTCTGCTCACCGTGCAGGGTATAAATCACCCTCACTTTTGTATCGAAATCCGACTTTGTCTCCTCGCTGAGATCGTCCACCTGCAGCCTGCGGAAATGCAGAGGCTCCTTACGCTCCAGATACTCCCTGCGGAAGCTCTCCATGATCTGCTCCGGGGACACCTCTCCCTGTTTCTCCGAGATTTCCTGAATCACATCCGCAAACTCCCTATGCATGGCCTTAGGCAGCTTAAAGCCGAAATAAGTATCCATGATAAAGGCTACCCCTCCCTTGCCCGACTGGGAATTGATCCTGACAATGGGTTCATACTGTCTGCCGATGTCAGAAGGATCAATGGGCAGATAAGGTACCTGCCAGATCTGACTGTTCCTCTCCTTCATGGCCTGGACACCCTTGTTAATGGCATCCTGATGAGAACCGGAAAAGGCCGTAAATACCAGCTTTCCCGCATAGGGATGCCTGGGGTGAATGGGAATCTTACAGCACCGCTCGTAGATCTCAATAATATCATTGACTCTCTCCAGATTCAATTCGGGATTAATCCCCTGTGAAAACATATTATAGGCAATATTTACAATATCCACATTGCCGGTGCGCTCACCATTGCCGAAGAGAGTTCCCTCCACCCGATCCGCACCCGCCAACAGCGCCAGCTCCGCACTGGCAACGCCGGTGCCTCTGTCATTATGGGGATGGACGCTGATGATCAGACTCTCCCTGTTTTCCAGATGCTTAATCATCCATTCAATCTGGTCCGCATACACATTGGGTGTATTCATCTCCACCGTGGAGGGGAGATTGATGATCATGGGCTCCTGGGGAGTAGGCTGCCACTCCCGCTGCACCGCATTGCAGATCTCCAGAGCATAATCCAGCTCTGTTCCGGTAAAGCTCTCCGGAGAATACTCCAGAATAATCCTGCCGGGAAATGAAGCGGCACGCTCCTTCACCATATGCGTACCCTTTACCGCAATCTCCGTGATATGCTCCCGATCCATATGAAATACCACATCCCGCTGGAGCGTAGAGGTGGAATTATAGATATGCACCACCGCCTGCTTACAGCCTTCAATAGCGTCAAAGGTTCTGTCAATCAATTCCTCACGGCACTGGGTCAGCACCTGTACCCGCACATCATCAGGGATCAGCCGCCGCTCAATCAGCTGGCGCAGGAAATCATATTCAATCTGGCTGGCCGCCGGAAAACCTACTTCTATCTCCTTAAACCCCAGCTTTACCAGGAACTGGAACATCTCAATCTTTTCATTTACATGCATGGGATCAATCAAGGCCTGATTGCCGTCCCGCAGATCCACACTGCACCAGACAGGCGCCTTCTCAATCTCCTTATTCGGCCATTCTCTCTCCGGATAGTTTATCACCGGATTTCTCCGGTATCTTTGATAATTCAGCATAACTCTGTCCTTTCCTTACTTTTTACATATGAAAGAATCCTGCCCGGAGGGCTTTTTGATTCTATAAGGAAGTTTGAAGAACTTTCCTATAGAATCAAAGAGCCCATCCCCCTAAGGATGGGCTAATCCTCTGCTGCCTGGGGATATCATTCTCCCAGTCCGCTTTCCACTGCGTCTACCAGGGTTTTCAGAGCCTCCTGCTCATCCTCCCCTTCACAGATAAATTCAATCTCATCGCCGCATTTCACACATGCTCCCAATACGCTCAGCACGCTTTTGGCGTTTGCGGTATTATCTCGAAATGTAAACGTAATCAATGATTTGAACTGCATTGCTTCCTTGCACAGAATCCCCGCCGGTCTTAAATGCAGACCCGTAGGATTCTTAATTGTAACCCTTTGGCTTACCATGTATCATACCTCCAATACTTAAATTGCCGCCTGTATCCGCCAACCCCATATATCTGCAGTATCTGTTTCCCTCCTATGTAGTATCATCCCCACTATTTTTATCTTAACATAAAACAGCTGAAACCACAAGGGCAACTTAGAACATCCTATCCTGGATAAGCTTCGCCAATGCCGTAGCTTCGGCCTGGATAGCCTCATAATCCTTTCCCTCGATCATCACCCGCACCAGCGGCTCCGTACCGGACGGACGAATCAAAACCCTGCCCTCCCCTGCAAACTTCGCTTCCAATTCCGCAATGGCCCGGGCAATCTCCGGATACTCCATGTAAAGCTCCTTCTTATGGTTAGCCACCTTTGCATTTACCAGAGCCTGGGGCAGCACCTCCATGATCTGTGCCAGCTCTGACAGAGGCTTCCCCGTCTCCACCATGACCTGCAGCAGATGCAAAGCGCTGAGCAGGCCGTCCCCGGTAGTATTCTCATCCAGAAAGATCACATGTCCCGACTGCTCTCCGCCCAGGCTTGCTCCGATCTCTTTCATGCGTTCCAGCACATAGCGGTCACCCACTTTTGTCTGCTCCACATGCAGCTTTTCTCTCTCCGCCATCAGGAAAAATCCCAGATTGCTCATAACAGTGGCAACAATGGTGTCATTTTTCAGCCTTCCCTGACTTTTCAAATAGTTGCCCACAATGGCCATAATCTGATCCCCATCTACAATCTTGCCGTTTTCATCCACTGCCAGCAGTCTGTCTGCGTCGCCGTCAAAGGCCAGGCCTATATCTGCCTTTTCGTATACCACCCGGGCCTGTAGTTCCTCCATGTGGGTTGAACCGCAGTTGGCATTGATATTGGTGCCGTCCGGGCTATTATGGATGGCTACCACATCTCCACCCAGCTCCTTCAGCGCCTCCACAGAGGTATAGTAAGCCGCACCCTCCGCACAGTCAACCACGATCTTCAAATGGCTGAGATCCACTTTTACGGATTGGATTGCATGATTCACATACTCCTCCCTGGCGTCGGTACGGTACTTAATCTTACCTACGCCGGGACCGATGGGGAATTTTACGCCCTGCATCTGGGAATAAATCAGTGTCTCTATCTCATCCTCCAGTTCATCCGGCAGCTTATATCCGTCTCCGTCAAAAAATTTGATGCCGTTAAACTCCACCGGATTATGAGAAGCAGATATGACTACTCCTGCATCCACTTTATATTTCTGAGTCAGAAAAGCCACCGCCGGCGTAGGGATAACTCCCACATATACGCAGTTTGCCCCCACGGAGCAGGCGCCCGCCATGAGAGCATTTGCCAGCATATCTCCGGAGATCCGGGTATCGCAGCCCACCATGATGGTGGGCTTATGCTCCTTTTCCTTCGTCAATACATATGCACCAGCCTGCCCCAGCTGCATGGCAAGCAGGGGTGTCAGCTCTTCATTGGCAATCCCTCTGACACCGTCCGTCCCAAATAGTCTGCCCATAACTTCACAATCCTCCATAATACTCTTTTAATGATTCTGAGTCTCCTCCTGCGCACTGACAAAGTTCAGGGTGACAGCGGGTGTACTCACTAATTCCTGCTGCTCCAGCAGAGATACCGTTACCGGCAGACTATATACGCCCTCGGATAATTCCGTCATATTGGTTTCTTCCATCCAGGCGCCCACATCCACAATTCCCTGGAGAGTGGACGACTGCAGCAGGGTCACATAGGCCTCCAGCCCTCTGACTACCAGCGGGGACGTGGTATTGCCGGCAATCTCGCAGGTCAACCCCTCGGGTATGTTGATCACCTGGATATTCTCAGCCCGTAGCGTAATACGCCGTTCTACAATTTCCTCAATCTTTACAACCACTCTGACCGTATCATCAAAGCCGTCATCAGCGAAGGAGATGCCGTCCGGCAGATAATTTCGCAGGTACAGTGTTTTTTCATAATCTGCAGCGGCATCCGTGATATCAATATCCTCCGGATCTACCCGCAATTCCGTAACATCATTCAGTATCTGGCTGGGTCCGGCAATTTTTACCGTTTCCACCGTGGTTTCCATCACGCCCGTCACTAAATAGCCCTCTGCAGGAGCCCCCGTATATTCATATATGACCGGAACCTCCTTGGTATTCCATACCTCTACCTTGGCCACAACGGTATTCAGGTTTTTTGTCACAGATGCCCTTGTCACCTCATTGCCATCCTGATCCAGCAGGCGGATGCCGCTGGAGGTGGTAATATTGCGGGTTATGCCCGTCACATCCACATCCACCTCTGCCCTGCTGATCTCCGTTATCACACTCTCCGGGCCCTGAATCTGCAGCCGGTTTTGATCCAGGCTGATATTGCCCACAATATAGTTCTCTGCCACTTCACCAATGATATTGTAATAAATATCAATCCACTTCGTTGCCCTGTCTTCAATATTCAGTCTCACATATTCGATATTACCGCTGATATTCTGTACCTGATCGCTGTACTTCGGGCAGGAAAACTTGATCTCCACTGTGTTTGTCACCGTAAGATTGGTCAGATCGGCTTCCGCAATAATATCGCTGGCCTGTATCTCTCTTCTGACACTTAAGGGAGCATCAAATGTCACAGTTCGCAGTACATCCGTATTATCCAGAATCTCATAGACCTGATCATTATCTGTCAGCAGCTCCGTATTGACCAGGTTTACCTTAACATTCTGAAACCGTTTCTCTGCCACCGGATCATCGGTGCTCACCACCACAAACCAAAGGGCAAAGGCGAGAACCAGGGACACCAGCTTCAGAAGCCAATGGGAGAACAATATGGATCGAATTTTTAAGCCTATTTTCCCTTTCATGCTTCCTGTTTGCCCTTTCCTTTCCGTCTGCGCCTGCTCTTTCCCGCATCTTCCGTCAGATTGGTCAGTTCCATCAGGCGCTCTTTAAGTCTCTCCCCATCAAAATCCCGTTCCAGCTGGCCGCCTACGGCAACACTGATCTTACCTGTCTGTTCCGATACGATCACCGTAATGGAGTCAGCAGCCTCTGAAATACCCACGCCGGCTCTGTGTCTGGTGCCCACCTCCTTACTGATATCCCCGTTGTCCGTCAGCGGCAGATAACAGGTTGCCGAGGTGATTCTGTTGCCCCGGATAATGACTGCGCCGTCATGCAGGGGAGTATTGTGTTCAAAAATATTAATCAATAGCTGACTGGTTACCAGCCCGTCCACATAGATCCCCGTTCTCTCATAATCACTCAGGGACTGCTTCTGCTCAATCACAATAAGCGCCCCGGTCTTTACCTTGCTCATCTCCACGCAGGCACGGGTAATCTCATTCACCGTCTTTTCCGTAAATGCGTTATCTACATCCTTCCTGGAGTTATCAAAAGGCAGCACATTAGCGATCAGATTCTTATTGCCCAGTTCCTCCAGCGCCTTACGTAATTCCGGCTGCAATACGATAAGTATGGCCGTCACAGCAAAGCCGATTACATTTTCCCCCAGCCACAGAATCGTATTCATATTAAAATAGGAAGCGGCAACCCAAAAAAACAGTATCACAAGCAGGCCCTTGAGCAATGTCCAGGCCCTGGTCTTCTGAATCCACAGCATAATGTGATAGAGGAGAAATGCGATAATCAGCATCTCCAAAATATCGCTCGCCTCAATGCTGGGCACATATCTTCTTAAGTTCGTAATAATCTCTTTAACAGCCTCTTCCATTCCTGCCTATCCTATGCCTCTGCCGCTTCTGTCATCCGTTCTATATTTCTTCGTAATCATCTGTAGGGGCGTCCGGCTCACTGCTGATGGTAACGCTTCTGCCGCTCCCCCGTCCCCGATAAGGTCTGGACTGCCCGTTCCTGGGGCCGCCGGTACGCTCTGTCACCACGCTTCTGTTAACCCTCTGGGGAGCAATCGTCATATCTTCATCCTCATCCGCCTCACGCACTGATCTGCGCTGGGTATTGATGTGCTTTACCGTCTTAGATATGGCAGAAACACTCATCTTAGGGACTGCCTTTACATAATAATAATATTCATCATCCTCATACTGCACCTTCTCCGTCCTGCTGTAATCCACACAAAACCGGAAAAATTCCAGAATCTTGGCGGCAATCAGCGCCACGATACTGCCCAGTACCGCCATCCCCAGAGACAGGTTCGTGTCATACATCAGATCACCCACTAAAAGTACTACCAGATCTATAATTACGCCGGCAATCATCGCAATAGACCAGGAATAGTCTATGGACATGCGCCGGATCAGATATACCGCAACAATCGTAATCACAAAAGCGACAATCAAAACGAGCATCGCCCGGTTGCCCAGTATCCCGTCAATTACAAGCCTCAGCTTGGCCGTGGCTTCATCCGCTCCCATACTGCTGATGGTAGTCGCATTGGCTGAAATGTTGGTCAGCATATAATACACAACAATACCGCACGCCACAGGAATCGCCGCCAGGGGGGAAGTCAGCAGACCTACTGCCACAGGAATCACATAAGGGATCCTCATTCCCAGGAATATAACCGTAAAAATGAGAATCACTGAGTCCCTGGAATTCAGCCGGAAAAACAGCAGGAACATAATCAGATAAATGGCCAGTCCCGCAACGGCCACCTCCAGCGACAGCTCATACAGATGCATCAGGCTGAACACTGCCGCAAACAATATCATGCAGCCATTCGGCAGAAAAGAACAAAGCAGAGAGACGATCAACACCAGCCCCAGGTTGTCCAGCCTGCCCATATATCCCAGTTCGCCATTCACCATGCAGATGGTCAGAAAGGCCAGCATAAATTTCAAGACAGGAATCAGAATGAATTCACTCCTGCTGTAAAGTAGCTTCACTTTTTCCCGAATTTCTAATAAATTTCTCATGATATATCCTCATATCTATTTTTATTCCTGTGCAGCTCACAGGTTTACTGGCGATACATATTTTCCAGCTTTTTCAAATTGTGATAGTAGCATTTCAGGCTCTTTTTGGCCTTACCATAACGATATGCACTGATAATATAAACCGCCACACAATAGATCACAACAAAAACAACATACCATATCAATACATTTTGGGCAAAGGTCAGCAGATCCATCTTGTAGATATCCGCCATAAATTCTTCAAAATCATATAAAATATATAAACCGAATCCCAATACAAAAGCAATCGTACCGCTGAGAAAAGCACGCAATAGCCGCAGGGCAATATAATCTCCCCGGAAATACCGGCCAATCGACATGTTTTCCCTGCCCTCCCCCTGTTCGTAGGAGGCCATCTTGGTCATCAGGACGATCCGATCTTCATTTAGCATAACTTACCTCTTTCCATACCTCTACTACAGATAGCGCATTCTGGAGTTTCCGTCATCGTTTCGCACGAGCCTGGACTGCTTAGGCGCATTGCTCCTTAATACCTCCTGGAAGCCCTTGGATACGTCCATCTTGCACTTTTCGCAAAATCTGCCGCTGCGGATCGGTGCGCCGCAGCTTTCACAGCGCAGCAAAATCGGAGATCCCTCGGCCAGCTCCAGACGGTCTTCCTTCAGCCACTGACGGATCTGACTGGGATCCACGTCGCAGGCCTCTGACACCTCATGGATACCCACACCGGGATTCGCCCGGATATATTCCTTAACCTCCTGAAACTTTTCTTCCAGCTTTTCCCTGCAGGCAGGGCAATAAACCGGTCCTGCAATATAATTGAATAATCTTCTGCAGCCTCTGCAATTTTTGACATTCATCGGCAGTGCCCTCCGTTTCCCTATACTCCCGTTCCTATGGCCAGGACGATAGAATAGATCCTCTGGCAGCCATCAGCCAGAAGAACTGCGGATACCTGATCCATCGTGCTTCCCGTGGTATAGATATCATCTATCAATATAATTGTCTTTAATTTTACACCATTTTGCCGCAGATTAAAAGCTTTTTTCAAATTATTTAATCTTTCTTCAGGATTTAACTCTTTTAGGGGCCTGGTATTCCGGTTTCTGACCACCAGATCGGGGTATACCGGAATGCCCAGTTCCCTCCCCAGGGCCTTGGCCAGCAGCTCCGCCTGATTATATCCCCGGCGGCGGCGCTTTCCGGCATACATGGGGACGGGCACCAGTCCATCCGGTTTCAGGCTTTGGATATAACCGCCCAGCTGCCGGGCCAGCTCCTTTCCGAAAAAAACAGCATACTCCCTGCGCCCGCCATATTTAAACCGGTACAAGGCCGGCGCAATATCCTCATATTGGTATAATGCCCTCCCCGCCGTAAACAAATGCCGGCGGCGTCTGCAGTCCCCGCAGAACTCCGCTTCTTCGTCTGCCAGCTTTTTGCCGCACCGGTAGCAAAGCGGGGCTGTCAGATAGCGCACCCTCTGCCTGCAGGACGGGCACATTCGCTGGATGCCCGTCCCCAACACCTCATCGCAGACAGGGCATCTTACGGGATAAAGCCAGGAACCCACGATTTCAAGCCAATTCTTCTTCCCTCTTTTTTCTTTTTCTGAAACCTTCAATTCATTGCTCCTCCCTGCGCTTCGCCAGTTCTTCGATCCGCTGACCCAGAGAGGTGTAACGTCTGTTTTCACTGACGTTGTCTATCATGCTGCGCAAGGTCTCACTGCTGCCTAAAATCGTAACACAGCTTCTGGCCCTGGTGACTGCAGTATATAAAAGATTACGGTTAAACAGCATCCTCGGCCCGGTCAACAGCGGCAAAATCACTGCCGGATACTCACTGCCCTGGGATTTATGGATGGTGATGGCATAGGAAAGTTCCAGCTCCTCCAGAAGGGAAAAAGGATATGTCACCCTTCTGCCTTCATCAAATTCTACTACCAGCTCCAGAGTATCCTCCCGGATCTCCAGGATCCGTCCCATATCTCCGTTGAATACCCCCATCCCTTTATCCACGGGAATGCCATAACGGCTGACAATCTCCCATTCCAGCTGGTAATTATTACGCACCTGCATGACCTTATCTCCTTCCCGGTAGATGGTCTCCCCCGTCATATGCTCCCGCTTGCTGTCGTCAGGGGGATTCAGATATTGCTGCAGAATCCCATTTAAGACCTCCACTCCCAGACTGCCCTTCCTCATTGGCGTCAAAACCTGAATATCATAGGGAGCGGCCTGCACATATGGAGGCAGCTTTTCCCGGATCAACTGGATCATATGCTTGTAGATCACATTCACATCGCTGCGTTCCAGGAAGAAGAAATCTCTGCTCTTATTATCCAGAGCTATCTGTTCTCCCCGATTGATATGATGGGCATTGACAACAATGTCGCTTTCCCCCGCCTGCCGGAAGATCTTCCGCAGCACTACCATGGGAAAAGCCTCCGACTGCATGATATCCCTCAGCACCTGTCCCGGCCCCACGCTGGGCAGCTGATCCACATCTCCTACCAGGATCAGTCTGGTTCCCGGCGCTATGGCTTTCAGCAGCGCCTGAAACAACTGCAGATCTACCATGGACATCTCGTCAATGATAACCACATCCGTCTCCAGGGGATTCTCTTCATTTTTTTCAAAACGGATACTGCGTTTGTCCTCATCAGATACAGCCCCGTTTAATTCCAGCATCCGGTGAATGGTTCGGGCTTCAAATCCGGTCGCCTCCGTCATGCGTTTTGCTGCCCGGCCCGTGGGAGCTGCCAGAAAGATGTCATAGCCCTCCCGTTCAAAATACCGGATGATGGTATTGATGGTGGTGGTTTTCCCCGTGCCGGGGCCTCCGGATAAGATAAAAAGGCCATTCTGGATCGCCTCGATCACAGCCCGGTATTGCAGTTCATCCAGCCGGATGCGGATCTCCCCGGTAATCCGGTCAATCATCCGGCGCACATGTTCTTCCTCCTGCCGCATGGGGATATTCAGCTGATGCAGCATATTAGCGCAATTCAATTCCGCATAATAGTAAGCGGAAGCATACACCCTTTCCCCTTTGATGACCAGCTTTTTATCCATCATCAGCTTATCAAGCTGGGGGCGGATATTTTCCTCCGCTACGCCCAACAATGCACTGGCCCTCTTCAGAAGGACATCCATGGGCAGATAGCAGTGTCCCTCCCCTACCGACTGCAGCAGGGTGTAAAATACACCGCTGCGGATTCGATAGTCGGAGTCGGTATGGATGCCGATTCTGCGGGCAATCTCATCCGCAAGCTTAAAGCCGATGCCATGAATATCCTCCGCCAGCCGATAGGGATTTTCTTTCAAAATACTGTACAATGTCATACCGTAGATATCATAAATCCGCAAAGCCAATGTATTAGAGATACCGAACTGCTGTAGGTAAATCAATGCCTCCCGCAGTTCCCGCTTTTCCTCCATCTGCCGGGCAATCTCATGGGCTTTCCGCTCGCTGATACCTTTAATCTCCGCCAGGCGTTCCGGTTCCTCTTCCATGATGCGGAAGGTATCATCGCCGAATTTTTTCACGATGCGCGCCGCCAGGGCTGCTCCCACACCCTTGATTGCACCGGAACCCAGATAGCGTTCCATGCTTACCCGATCCTTAGGCGCCACTATCCGATAGGCGCTGATTTTAAACTGCGTGCCATACACGGGATGTTCCGTATATTCTCCCTGAGCTTCTAAGGTCTCTCCCTCTGTCAGCCCCCGGCAGATGCCCACGCAGGTCATCTCCGTCCCTTCTCCCGTCAACTCCATCACCGTATATCCGTTTTCAGGATTCTGATAGATAATGTGCTCCACATATCCACTGATTGTATTCATATTTATACCCCCGCATAGCACAAGCCTTGCTTGTGCTATTGTACCTATGAGAATTTGAAAGCGCCGGCTTTCAAACTTGGTCCCTTTATCGCTGAAAAAAGGCTGCTTTTACAATCAGCAGCCTTTGTATTTATTCTATCGTTCTCTTCATTTGTTCATATAGCATCTGGGCCAGCCCCAAACTGTTCTGTTCCGTGGAGTCCTCTGCCATCTGCTGGATCATCTGCTCCTTATAATAATCCATCAGAGAAGTACTGGAGCCCGACATTTCCTCTGTGCTGTAGCTGGGAACTGTCTTCTCCATGGCTTTAAACATCTGCTCCAGGAAGTAGGCCTCAAACTGCTTACAGGCATCCATCAGTTCCTCATCGGAGGCACTGCTGTAATCTGTCTGCAGCTGCCCTTCCAGTTTGGAGGCCGACGCATTTTCCGCCGCCATACTGGTCATGCTGTTGATACTGCTTGTATTCCATAGATTACCGATATCCATTGTCTAAGCTCCTGTTTCTTCAAGTCCCGCATATGCCGGGGGACTCTGTTATCTCCTCAGATTATTAGCCTGCTGCATCATTTCATCCGATGCCGTAATGGCCTTGGAATTCATCTCGTAAGCCCGCTGCGCCACAATCATATTGACCATCTCATCCACCACCTGTACGTTGGAACCCTCCAGGTAATACTGAATTACCTCACTTTTTTCCACATTATTGCTGGTGAACTCATTGATGGGCTGTCCGCTGGCCGCAGTTTCTGCAAACAGGCTGTCTGCCAGACGCTCTAACCCCGCCGGATTATTAAACTGCGTCAGACCGATC
The DNA here is from genome assembly GCA_944381545.1 of uncultured Acetatifactor sp. GTDB lineage: Bacteria > Bacillota > Clostridia > Lachnospirales > Lachnospiraceae > Acetatifactor. Next base: position 47,739 of record CALWLO010000001.1, read on the forward strand.
CGGATTCCCAGGGATTGAGGAATATTCCTTGCATCCGGGTAACAGATCTCTCCATCTTCCGTAACCGTGATCCGGCTGACCACATAGCTGCTGTTTAAAATGATGGGATCTCCATCCGTATCCAGTACCGGAAGACCGTCCGAGGTTGCCAGCATATTGGCGCCATTCTCTCCCAGTGTCCAGTCAAAATTGCCGTTTCTGGTATAATATGTATTGCCGTCCCCTCCCTGTACACTGAAAAACCCTTTTCCATCAATCGCAAAAGAGGTTTCCTTTTCGGATGAAAGCAGAGAGCCCTGGGTAAATATGGGGGTAATAGAAGCATTACGCACACCCAGACCCACCTGTGCGCTGGTAGGCTTAGGAGTCCCGTCAGCTGTAGTAGTCCTCTGCTGCAGATTCTGGTACAGAAGGGACTTGAATTCATTTACTTCTGTCTTGTATCCGGTAGTATTCACATTTGCCAGATTGTTGGCAATGGTATCCACATTCGTCTGCTGTGCGATCATGCCGGTCGCCGCTGTCCATAAACTCCGAACCATATTTTTACCTCCTGCATACCGCTTCTTACGGCGCTTATATTCTTTTCACCCGTTTATCTGAGTCTGCCCAGCTGGTTTACTGCAATGTCCAGGCTCTCATCATAGGTCTGCACAATCTTCTGATTGGTCTCATAGGCTCTGGTGACATTGATCATATTGACCATCTCTGTCACCACGGACATGTTGGACATCTCCAGCACCCCAGATTCCACCTGTGCATCGCCTTCTATCAGGCTTGCCCCTTCCCTGGGCTGGAAAAAGGTATCGCCGTACTTCTCCAGATAATCATAGTCCTCAAAATCCGCCACCTGAATCCGGGCTACGGCCTCGCCCTCCTGATAGATGGTTCCCGTCTCATCAATCGTGGAATCCACCAGTGTGTTTAACTGGATCCGGCGGTTCTGTGTATCCAGCACATACATACCGTCATGATTTACCAGATACCCCTCCTGGGTCAGGGTGAAGTCGCCTGCCCGGGTATATTTGGTAGATGTCTCCCCTGCGCTGTTGGTGTATTCCAGGGCGAAGAAACCGCTTCCGGACAGTGCCAGGTCATAGGTATTGCCTGTGATCCGGAAAGACCCCTGGCTGTAATCCGTATAATTCTCACCAATCTTTACGCCCAGCCGGTTTAAGCCGATGGGCTGTATATTGCCCAGCCCCACCGAGGAGTCCTTCACTTTTACTGCCAGCACATCCCGAAAAGCCTGACTGGTGGAGCCTTCCTTCTTAAAGCCCACCGTCGAGGCATTCGCCAGATTATTCGTTAAGATATCCATACGGTTCTGTTCATTGCGCAGTCCCGTATGCGCCGTATAAAGTCCTCGCAGCATAAGCCTGCCTCCTTATCTATTCGCATATCCTATAACGGAAATCCCCACCGCTTAGCTCAATCTTCACGGTAGCCGGCCAGGAACTCCACGTATTTACCCGTACCGATGGCCACCGCAGTCATCGGATCCTCCGCCGTCATGGTATTGATTCCGGTCTTGGCGGAAATCAGATCCTCCAGGCCCCGCAGCAGGCTGCCGCCTCCTGTCAGTACGATCCCTCTGTCGGCAATATCCGCTGCCAGCTCGGGAGGAGTCTTCTCCAGCACGCTGTGGATCGTCTCCACGATCTGGGCTGTGGTCTCCCGCAGCGCCTCCTCTGTCTCCTCGGAAGACACTTTTACTGTCTTGGGCAGACCCGTCACCAGGTTACGGCCCCGGACATCCATATAGTCAACCTCCGGTCTCTTATAAGCGGAACCGATCTTAATCTTCAGATCCTCGGCAGTACGCTCACCGATCAGCAGGTTATGTTTCTTACGCATATAACGAACGATCGCCTCGTCAAAATCATCTCCGGCAATCTTAATAGAAGCGCTGACCACAGTGCCTCCCAGTGAAATCACTGCAATATCGGAAGTACCGCCGCCAATATCCACGATCATATTGCCGCAGGGCTTGGAAATATCAATACCTGCGCCGATGGCAGCCGCAATCGGCTCCTCAATGATAAACACCTCCCTGGCGCCTGCCTGGTAGGTAGCGTCCTCTACCGCTTTTTTCTCTACCTCTGTCACGCCGCTGGGAACACAGACGGCGATGCGGGGCTTACGAAAAGTTCTCTTGCCCAACGCCTTCTGGATAAAATACTTCATCATCTTCTCGGTAACGGTATAGTCGGAGATTACGCCCTGGCGCAGGGGTCTGACTGCCACAATATTGCCGGGAGTACGTCCCAGCATCAGCCGGGCATCCTCTCCGATGGCTTTAATCTTATTGGTATCCCTATCGAAAGCTACAACAGACGGCTCCTTCAGGACTACTCCCTTTCCTCTGATGTAAACTAAAATGCTGGCGGTTCCCAGATCTATTCCGATATCTGTATACATATGTTATTGCCCCTTTCTCATGGTATCTATGATAATGTTTCCACATTTTACCTAAATTAATCCATCCATATTGCAGACGCATAACGGCAAATTACATTATACATGAAAACCTTTCATTTTCAAAGGGGTTTCATAAAATTTTCAAAAATTTTGGACGCATAAAAGAAAACGGTTCCTTCCGTCCTTTTATGCGTCCATGCTTTTCATTAAAATATATCGGCCCTCTCGTCCGATTGCTTAACCCTTTTCCAGCATTTTTTTCACATAAATACCTGTATAAGAGCCGGGTATCCGGGCAACCTCCTCCGGCGTCCCCTGGGCGATAACCGTCCCGCCCCTGTCCCCGCCTTCGGGACCCATGTCAATAATATAATCGGCCGTCTTAATCACGTCCAGATTATGCTCGATAACAATCACCGTATTGCCGCCGTCTGCCAGCTTATGGAGGATCTCCACCAGCTTGTGCACATCCGCAAAATGCAGTCCGGTGGTAGGCTCGTCCAGAATGTAGACCGTCCTGCCGGTACTCCTGCGGGACAGCTCGGCGGCCAGCTTGATCCTCTGCGCCTCTCCTCCGGACAGAGTTGTGGACGGCTGGCCCAGCTTCACATAGGATAATCCCACATCATACAGGGTCTGGATCTTGTTGCGGACAGAGGGTACATTTTCAAAAAAAGGAAGCGCCTCCTCCACTGTCATATCCAGCACATCATAAATGCTCTTTCCCTTATACTTCACGTCCAGGGTCTCCCTGTTGTAGCGTTTACCGCCGCAGACCTCGCAGGGAACATACACATCCGGCAGAAAATGCATCTCGATCTTGATAATTCCGTCCCCGCTGCAGGCCTCGCAGCGCCCGCCCTTCACATTAAAGCTGAAGCGCCCCTTGTTATAGCCCCTGGCTTTGGCATCCGGCGTGGAGGCAAACAGATCCCGGATCATGTCAAACACGCCGGTATAGGTGGCCGGGTTGGATCTGGGGGTGCGGCCGATGGGGGACTGGTCAATATCGATCACTTTGTCCAGCTGCTCGATCCCCTGGATCCCCTTATGCTTGCCCGGAATCACCCTGGCCCGGTTCAGATCCCGGGAAAGATGCTTGTTCAGGATCTCATTGACCAAGGAACTCTTACCTGAGCCCGACACGCCGGTAACGCAGGTCACGACGCCCAGGGGAAAGGCCACGTCCACATTTTTCAGATTATGCTCCGCCGCCCCCAGCACCTTGATGTAGCCGGTGGGTTTGCGGCGCACCTTAGGCACGGGTATGGACTTTCTGCCGCTTAAATACTGGCCGGTGACAGATTCCTCCACCTGCATGATCTCCTGAGCCGTACCCACAGCCACTACCTCGCCGCCATGTGAACCGGCGCCGGGGCCGATATCCACGATATAGTCGGCCGCCAGCATGGTATCCTCGTCATGCTCCACGACAATCAGCGTATTGCCCAGATCCCGCAGATGCTTTAAGGTGGCCAGCAGCTTGTCATTATCCCGCTGATGCAGGCCGATACTGGGTTCATCCAGGATATAGCACACACCCACCAGACCGGAGCCGATCTGGGTGGCCAAACGGATCCGCTGGGCTTCACCGCCGGAGAGACTGGCCGTCCCCCGGGCCAGGGAGAGATAATCCAGCCCCACATCCAGCAGGAATTTCACCCGGGCTCGAATCTCCTTTAACAGCTGTTTGCCGATCAGCTCCTGCTGGGGCGTCAGCTGCAGATGCATGACAAAATCGTAAAGATCCGTGATGGACAGAGCCGTCACCTCATAAATATTTTTATCCCCTACCGTCACCGCCAGAGCTTCCCTCTTCAGGCGCATTCCCTTACATTCCTTACAGGGCGTAATGCGCATAAAGCTCTCATACTCCGCCTTGGAGCTTTCAGAAGCCGTCTCACGGTAGCGCCGCTCCACACTGCGGATCAGCCCCTCAAAGGCAATGGGATACACACCCTTGCCCCGCTGCCCCTCATAATATACCTGAACCTCCCTGCCCTCCGTGCCATGAATCAGAATATTTTTGATCTTATCGGGATAATCCCCAAAAGGGGTATCCAGATCGAAATGATATTCCTTGCACAGAGCCTGCAGTATAGCGTTGGTGAAGCTTCCTTTGGCATTGCAGGACTGCCAGCCCATGACTGCTATCGCCCCCTCATTGATGGACAGCCGCTGATCCGGGATCATCAGCTCCACATCAAACTCCATCTTATAGCCCAGGCCGAAGCACACCGGACAGGCGCCGAAAGGATTATTAAATGAGAAGCTTCGCGGCTCCACCTCGCTGATGCTGATGCCGCAGTCAGGGCAGGAAAAACTTTCGGAAAAGCTCAAGGTCTCTCCCCCTATGACGTCCACCTCCAGCAGCCCCTCTGCCAGCTCCAGCACATTCTCAATGGAATCCGCCAGACGCTTCTGTATACCGTCCTTTACCACCAGGCGATCCACCACGATCTCAATATTATGCTTAATGTTTTTCTCCAGGGGAATTTCCTCTGAAAGTTCATACAGATTGCCGTCCACCCGCACTCTGACATAGCCGCTTCTCTTGGCCCGGTCAAACACCTTCTCATGCATCCCTTTACGGCCTCTGACCACCGGAGCCAGCAGCTGGATCCGGGTGCCTTCTCCCAGCTCCATGATCTGATCCACCATCTGATCCACCGTCTGTTTCGCAATGACTCTGCCGCACTTGGGACAGTG
>CALWLO010000002.1 GCA_944381545.1 uncultured Acetatifactor sp.
ATCTGGCTTCCGTTTCCCTGATGCAGCTGGAGGGCGTTTCCAATGTGACGGTGAACGAGGACATTATGGAACGGTTCGATAGTATGATGAACAGCCTGAATATGATTGTGGTGGTGATTATTATCTGTGCGGGAGGATTGGCGTTCGTTGTGCTGTATAATCTGACCAATATCAACATCACAGAACGAACTCGGGAAATTGCCACCATTAAGGTGCTGGGCTTTTATAAAAAAGAGACGGCGTCCTATGTATTTCGGGAAAATACGGTACTGACGCTGATGGGCACGATAGTAGGACTTCCTCTGGGGATGCTCCTGCACCGTTTTGTCATGAGCCAGGTGCAGATTGATATGGTTGCCTTTGACGTGCAGGTGCTGCCCGTAAGTTATCTTTACAGTGCGGTGCTGACCATGCTCTTTGGGTGGCTGATCAACCGGTTTATGCGAAGAAAACTGAACCGCATCAGTATGACGGAATCCTTAAAGAGTGTGGATTAACTTGTTTCTGGTTGCAAGAAGGTATATTTTTGTGTAGGCTTTATAGAAGCAGAAGGATAGGGAGGGCTACAATATGCAAGAGAAGCTGATAGAACAGATACTGGAGACGTTGACCTTGGAGGAAAAGTCTGCCATGCTTCATGGCGCTGCATTTTTCCGCAGCGGCTCAGCGCTTGAGAAGGGGATTCCGGCTGTGGAGACAAGCGACGGGCCCATGGGGGTGCGCAATGAGTTCCCCGGGGATTCCTGGATTCCCATTGGTTTATCTGACGATTATGTCAGTTATCTGCCCAGCAACAGCGCTGTGGCAGCCACCTGGAACAGGGAGCGTGCTTATGCAGGCGGGCAGATATTGGGGGAAGAAGCCAGAGGCCGGGGCAAGGATGTGATCCTGGCGCCGGGCATTAATATCAAGCGGGATCCCCTTTGCGGACGGAATTTTGAATACATGAGTGAGGATCCTTACCTGGTGGAGGAGCTGGCAGTCCCTATGATCCGGGGGATCCAGGAATCTGATGTGGCGGCCTGTGTCAAGCATTTTGCCGCCAATTCCCAGGAAACCGACCGCCTCTGGGTGGATACGATTGTGGACGAGCGTACTCTGCGGGAGATTTATTTGCCGGCCTTTCAGGGGGCGGTGCAGCGGGGAGGCTCATACACACTGATGAATGCTTATAACAAGCTAAACGGTGAGCACTGCAGTGAGAGCAAGGCCCTGCTGAACCGGATTCTGCGGGAGGAATGGGGATATGACGGTGCTGTCATAAGTGATTGGGGCTCCGTGCATACCACTAAGCAGGCGGCGGAGAGCGCTCTGGATATGGAGATGAGCGTAACTGCCGATTTTGATGAATACTATTTTGCCAATCCGTTGATTGAAGCCGTACAAAAGGGCGAAGTATCCATGGCAGACGTGGATGAGAAGGTGCGCAATATCCTGCGGCTGATGCTGCGGCTGAAGATGATCGGCCCCAAGACCGGTGAGCGTAAACAGGGCGCCTACAATATACCGGAGCATCGGGAGAGTATCAAGGCTACGGCCCGGGAGGCTGTTGTCCTGCTGAAAAACGAGGACGGACTGCTGCCGATTACCCCCGAGCGTCTGGAGATGGGGGCACCTCATCCGCTGACAGGGTACCGGAAAAAGAAGCGTATTGCTGTAATCGGAAGGAATGCGGAGCTTATGCACGCAGGCGGCGGAGGCAGTGCGGAGATTAAGGCATTGTATGAAATCTCTCCCCTGATGGGACTGAAGATCCAGTTAGGCGGCAATGTAGATATCCAATATGCTCCTGGCTATTATATTCCGGGAAAAAAGGATGTGAACGAGGTCAACTGGCAGGAGAAAAGTCTGGAACGTCAGGTGGACTGCCGTTTGGCCCGGGAGGAAACTGCCGAGGAGGCTTTGCAGCGTCAGGAGATAGAACGCCAGCGGATCACCTTGCGGAAAGAGGCGGTTGCATTGGCAAGGACGGCGGACGAAGTGATCTTTGTGGGCGGCCTGAACCACGATTATGATGTGGAGGGCCGGGACAGGGACAGCATGAAGCTTCCCTATGCCCAGGATCAGCTGATTGAGGAATTGCTGGAGGTGAAGCCGGATACCATAATTGTCATGGTGGCAGGCTCGGCGGTGGAGATGCCCTGGAGGGAGAAGGCCAGAGCCATTGTATGGAATTACTATGCCGGCATGGAGACCGGTAATGCACTGGCTGAGGTGCTGCTGGGCAGGGTGTGCCCTTCCGGTAAGCTGCCGGAGACATTCCCGGCGTTGTACAGCGATACGGTGACGTATAAAAACGGAGAGTTTGGCAAGCCGGAAAAGGTGATCTTTCAGGAAGGAATTTTTGTAGGATACCGGTATTATGAAAAGGAAGGGATTCAGCCGGCCTTTGCCTTTGGACATGGATTGTCCTATACCTCCTTTGCCTATGATCATTTGCAGGTGGAGACGGATCAGGCAAAGGAGAATGGCTTGGAGGATGTGGCGGTGCGTCTTTCCCTGGATGTGACCAATACCGGCGCAATGCCGGGGGCGGAGATTGTGCAGTGTTATGTGGCCGATCCCGTATGCCGCATGGAGCGGCCGGTAAAGGAGCTGAAGGGCTTTGCCAAGGTATTTCTGGCGCCAGGAGAGACGAAGAGGGTGAATATGGAACTGCCCAGGCGTGCGTTTGCCTTTTATGATGTGGAATGCCATGACTTTGTGGTGGAACCCGGTGAGTTTACGGTGTCGGTAGGCAGCGCCTCAGACCGGATCTGGCGTCAGGAGACGATTACGCTGTGAGCGGAAGAGTAACAAAGCTTTAAAAATCATTGTTTGCCTTGACAAAATTGAAATTTGTGATATGATACTGGATGCAAGTAAATTGCATCTGCGAATTAATTGCATTTACAAGCTGCTTGCATCTAAAATGTGAGTAAATAGCGCAAATTGTCTGTCAGAGCATACTCTCTGCGGAGGGCCGGAGACAGACAAAGAAAATCCAGAAAGCAGGGCAAACGTGATATGTTGGATATTATATTGGACAGTTTATTGGATACGGCTAAATTAATCCCTTTTTTACTATTGACCTATATGGTTATGGAATATCTGGAGCATCGGGCAGGCGATGCCACGATTGGGCTGGTTCGCAGAGGGGGGAAATGGGGGCCTGTTATCGGTGCGGCTTTGGGAGTAGTGCCCCAGTGCGGGTTCTCTGCTGCCGCCGCCAGTCTGTATGCAGGCCGTGTTATCACTTTGGGAACGCTGCTTGCTATTTTTCTCTCCACATCGGACGAGATGCTCCCTATTTTGATTTCCGCTCATGCAAGTCCGATTTTGATTGCGCAGATTCTGGGGGTTAAGGTGATTGCAGCAATAGCGGCAGGCTTTTTCATTGATCTGTTTTACAGGGGGAAGCGGCAGGAATACGGGCATATCCATGAGTTATGCGAGCACGATCATTGCCATTGTGAAGAGGGAATTGTGAAGTCTGCATTGCTGCACACGCTGCAGATTGCGGGTTTTATCCTGGTGATTAATTTTGTTCTGAATCTGCTGTTAGAGCAGGTGGGTGCAGATATCCTGGGCCAGTGGATCTGGAACAGACCTGTGATCGGACAGCTGCTTTCGGGGGCCGTGGGACTGATTCCCAACTGTGCCTCCTCTGTGGCAATTACGCAGCTGTATCTGGAGGGAGCCATGGGCTTCGGGGCCATGATAAGCGGATTGCTGGCCAACACAGGCGTGGGCTTGCTGATCCTGTGCCGGACGAACCGGCACAGAGGAGAGAATCTGAAAATTATCGGGCTGCTTTACGGGATCAGTGTGGCGGGCGGGATTATTGCCGGGCTGCTGCCGATTACGTGAGGGTGTGTATTTTGATCGGAGAGTTATGTATGGAGAAACAGGGATATCCTGCCGGGATCAAGTGGACCCGGCAGCGCAAGGATGTATATCAAGTGCTTTTGGAAGCTACGGAGCCTTTAAGTGCGGTACAGATCTATCAGCGCCTGGAGGATTCGGCCGGACAGCCCGGTTATGCGGTATCTACCATTTACCGTATTTTGGCAGCTTTTGATGAAAAAAATTTGTTGATAAAAAGCAGTTGGATGGGGGAGGATACACTGGTATATGAATTAAATCGGGGAGAGCACACACATTATGCCGTGTGTCTGGGCTGCCACAAACGAGTACCGCTGCAGCGTTGTCCCTTTGAGCATATGCATCCCCAGCTGCCACAGACACAGGGAGATTTTGAGATTACTGGGCATAAACTGGAGCTTTATGGGTATTGTAAGGAGTGTAAGGAAAAGCTTTTGTAATTGCATGAAAAATTTGTTAAATTTTTTTGAAAAAATACTTGCATTTCTATAAACCATATGTTATTATATCACTTGTGTTAAGGAACACCAGAAATTCTGGTTGAATGCACCGCTAGCTCAGTTGGTAGAGCACCTGACTCTTAATCAGGGTGTCCAGGGTTCGAGCCCCTGGCGGTGCACTTTGAAGAACTGTTTTTGAGGACATAGGAGCCTTGGGGACGGTTCTTTTTTTGTGTTCCGGAAGGACTTAGACTACCTGACTGATGGGAAAAGGTGTCTAACCGGATATGCGCATCCGTAAGCACCTGCAGCATGCTTACGTAAAGTAAATTTGCGATTGACTTTTATGAACAAGAATGGTATTTTGTGTACAGGCATTTAGGAAAGAGGAGAGCGCTATGAAGAGTAAAGAGGAAGGCTATAGAATTACATTTCAGGATATATTGCAGAATGAAGCGGTAAAGACTTATATTCAGAAAGCGGACGAGTCCCTGATTGCGCTGGGATATACCGAACACAGCTTTCCCCATGTTATGAAAGTGGCAAGGACGGCCAGCGATATTCTGCTGACATTGGGGTACAGAGAGAGAGAGGCTGAACTGGCCCGCATTGCCGGTTATCTTCACGATATCGGAAATGTGATCAACCGTATTGATCATGCCCAGTCCGGAGCGGTTATGGCCTTTCGTATTCTGGACAATATGGGGGCGGATCCTCAGGATATTGCAACCATCATCACAGCTATCGGCAATCACGATGAATCTACCGCATATCCGGTGAATCCTGTGGCAGCGGCTCTGATTCTGGCGGATAAGACAGATGTGCGCTATACCCGTGTGAGAAATCAGGATTTTGCCAGCTTTGATATCCATGACAGGGTTAACTATTCCGTAAAAGAAAGTGAAATAGAAATTATAAAGGGTTCCCACATTAAACTCAAGCTGAAAATCGACACAGAAATGTGTGCCGTGATGGATTATTTTGAAATATTCTTAAACCGCATGATCCTCTGCCGAAAAGCAGCGGAGAAGCTGGGGCTGGAGTTCTGGCTGGTAATCAATGAACAGAGATTGATCTGATATATGAAATCAAAAAGGGGTGTGAAAATTCTCACACCCCTTTTACAACTTATTTTCCGGGAACGTAATCGAAAGTGATCTGAATACTTTCCACATTCCCCAAAGCAGCTGCATCTATGACACAGGGAGAGACATACATGACATTGCCCGATGCAGTACGGGCGCTGTCAGGAATTGCGGATACCCATTCATTGTACAGATTCAACCGGGTACATTTGTCATCGTCGCTGGTGGTATAAGGTCTGCCTGTCAGCTTGTATGGCTCATCATTAATCAGCACTTCCTTGATCTCTATACAGTAGCCAGGATACAGGGTCTCGCCGTTGGCGATACCAATGGCAGAGAACACGGTGCTGTTGGCAAAGCCGCCGGCTGTGCCGGTAAAGTCAAGGCCTACCGTATAAGTGCCTTCTCCGGTGATTTCCGCATCCGTTACCACGATACCTGCTGAAGCACTGTCGGGAGCATATTCATCTCCCACGCTGTAGGAAAGGCTCCAGTCACTGCTGGTATACATAAGCCAGGCCACGGCTGTATTTTCGTCCACGCCCGCAGCTTCCACGGCTGCCTGGGCGGCTGCTTCAATATCTGCTCTTGCACTGCTTTGGAGCTCTTCCAGGGTCTTAGCGGACTGATTGGCATAGCTGTGATCTAAGAGAAGCTGTGCCACTTCGTCATAGGCAATCTTGCCTTCCTGGCGGTTGAACATATCATTGCAGTCCCATAAAACAGGGCAATAACCATATAAATCACAGTTATCCAGAAAATTTTCCATATATTCAAGCGTATTGGTGCGAAGGCCGTCTGCCTGCTCCAAGACTCCCCATTCGCCAATGATTACACCATAGCCCTGATCCGTAAATTTGGTCAGCATAGCCAGGGTATCATTCATTTCCGCATAATCCTTTTTCGTCTCCCAACTGGGAATGCTTTCCCACAGACAATAACCGGGTGGGGTATAATAATGTACGGAAAGAATCAGCTTATCCTCTGCGGTATCAGAAGGCATCTGGAATGCATCATTACAGGTATTGATAATATCCGTGCCAAAGCCTGCAATCAGCAGGAAACGTTCGGCATTGTTGCCACCGGTGCCTCGGATGGTATCTACGAAAGCCTGATTGATGGTATTCGTCATTTCATAACACTCTGCATCGGATAAGCTTCCGGAATCTGCTGCAATATCCGTATCATTCAGACGAAAGCCCAGCTCTTCATTGGCCGATTCAAAGATCAGGCGGCTGTCATATTTCTCATATGCCGTTGCTATCTGTGTCCACATGGAGGTATACAGCTCCATGGCGGCATCTCTGGTTTCCTGGCTTGCAGAGCCAAACATGCCCCACCAGCCGCCGTCCCAGTGATCATTTACAATGACATACATGTCCGCATCCAGAGCGTAATTGATAATTTCCTCCACACGGTTCAGATAATCGGCGCCGATGGTATAATCACCGCTCTCAAAATTCATGGCATTGGTCCATGCCACCGGAATACGAAGGGTATCAAAGCCCGCCTCCTTCATCGCTGCAATCATTTCCGGTGTGGTGACGGGCTGTCCCCAGGCGGTCTCGTAGGCTGAAACATCGGCGCCCACGCCCGCAGTGGCACGGCCATAGGCTTCCATGGTATTACCCAGATTAATGCCGTTTCCCATAAGGTGTGTCATCTCAATGGCAGATACAGCCGCTCCTTCGGATGATGGGGCTTCTTCCGGTTCTTCACTGGAAGATGGTTCGCTGACAAGCGCATCCTCCTGCTGTGAGCTTTCGGCAGAAACTTCTGTCTCCTGGATGGTCTGAGCAGAGCTGTTGGCTCCGGTCTGGCTGTTGTCGCCGCAGCCGGTCATCACTCCCAGGATCAATGCCGCAGCTGCAAATACGCTGATTAGCTTTTTACGCATAATTTTCCTCCCTTTCCCTATGCATCTTGCATATAGTATCATATTACAAAAATGTCCCTTTTTTGAAAATAGCATTTATTAGTGATGTATTCTGTAATATTTTAATATCTTTCTGTCATTTGGGCAATAGGAAGCAAAAACAGGTCTTGCATTTTTACAGCGGTTGTGTTACAATGGCAAAAATCCTCAAAGGAGGAGAAAGCGATGCTATTGCAGAGGAATGAACTGTTAGCGAATAGGGACGACGATCGGTAGCGCTTGTAGCTGTGGAGACATAGGTACAAGCGCTTAATGTGTTGTGCCTATGCGGAGAAGAGCAGATCAGATAGAAAAGGAGATCCGGACCGCATTGGTAAGAGATTACGAATGTACGCCGGATCTTTTTTGTTGGTCAGAGCTGAAAAAGGAAAGGGGGTGATCCCATGGGACATTGCGACGATGTCCGTCTGGATCGGGCATAATGGCACCGACGGAATTTCAGCATAGAGATAGAAAGCATGAGAAAAGAGGAATCATATGAAAAGTATATATATAGAAGAAAACAGAACAATAGAGCAGCCAGAGCCGGTAGCGGTATCCGGCTTTTCCCTGGAGGAGATCGGTCGGCAGGCAGGAAAAGAGATCATCCTTCACGGCAGCATCTACAAGCTTCGCCGCATGAGCGGCTTTGCCTTTGTGCTGCTGCGCACCGGCAGACATGTGCTCCAGTGCGTATACAGCCCGGAATATTCCCGTTTTGCGCTGGAGGAGCTGACGGAGGAAAGCTGCGTCCGTATCCGGGCGCTGGTGGCAGCGGAAGAGCGCTCTCGTCTGGGGTGGGAGCTGCAGCTGCGGGAACTGAAAATCCTGTCCGTTCCGGCGGAGTCCATGCCCCTTGTAATCAATCAGAAAAAAGTGGACGCCTCCCTGGAAAAACAGCTGGACTATCGGATGCTGACCCTGCGGAATGAAAGGCAGAGAGTGGTTTTCCGTATTCAGGAGGGGATCTGCCGGGGATTCCGCAGCTTTCTGCAGAGCCAGAATTTTACCGAGATTCACTCCCCCAAGCTGGTGGAGGCAGGTGCGGAGGGTGGCGCCAACATCTTTGCGCTGGACTACTTCGGCAGGCAGGCTTATCTGGCCCAGAGCCCGCAGTTTTACAAGCAGATGCTGGTTGGCGTCTACGAGAGGGTCTATGAGATCGGGCCTGTGTTCCGGGCGGAGAGACACGATACCTCCCGGCATCTGAACGAATATACCAGTGTGGATTTTGAGATGGGCTATATCGAAAGCTTTGAGGAGATTATGGAGATGGAGGAGGGCATGCTGCATGCTGCGCTTGCCTGCCTGCAGGAGGAATATGCACAGGAACTGGCACTACTGGAGACTCCCATTCCGCAATTTACGTCAAAGGAATTCTCCGACGGCCGGCAGCCAGGGCAATTCTGGGTGCCGCCGCAGAAGTCCCCGCTGCCCGGGGGACGCATTCCCCGGATCCGTTTTGCTCAGGCCAAGGCGTTGGTATCGGAATATTATCACCGCCCTTTCGTGGAAAAAGATGACTTCGAGCCGGAGGAGGAAAAGCTTTTGTGTCAGTATGTCAGAGAGCGTTACGGTAGCGATTTTGTCTTTGTGACTCATTATCCCACGGGCAAGCGCCCCTTTTATGCTATGGACGATCCGAAGAATCCGGCGGAAACTCTGAGTTTTGACCTGCTCTTTCGAGGGGTGGAGATTACCACCGGCGGCCAGCGGATCCACAGCTATCAGGAGCAGCTGCAGAAGCTGCGGCAAAGGGGTATGGATCCGGAAGAGTTTACAGAATATCTGCTGATGCATCGCCACGGCATGCCGCCCCATGGCGGGCTGGGTCTGGGACTGGAGCGGTTCACTGCCCGGCTGCTGGCCCGGGAGAATGTACGGGAGGCCTGTCTTTTCCCCAGAGATATTCACCGACTGGCGCCCTGATGCGGCGCCGCCCAGGGATCTGCAGAAAGCTTTCTGTAATGGGTCTGTATCAATATAGCGGCAGCAGCGGTATCACCCAGGTCACAGATCAGGCAAATAAGGTCTGAATGACCTGGGGAACCGTGGTAATCTCCGTCAGACAGGCGGCATCGTCTCCGCAGAAGATCAGGCCGTTTTCGATATCCCCCTGGACGGCCCGGATCAATGCCTGTGTGATGCAGTAAGGGGTTTGTGCCGGATTGCATTTTTTCAGACAGCGATAGCATTTGGAAACCTGCTCCCGCTCCTGTCGGAGCTGTTCCAGAAAGCGGTTGTGAATGGCTCTTGCAGGCATCCCTACAGGACTTGTGACAATCTCGATATCCTGGGGCCGGGCATCCACATAAGCCTGTTTGTATGCCGGTGCCGCATCACATTCCTCGGTGGTGACAAAGGGGGTGGCAACCTGGATCCCATCGGCGCCGAGGGAGAGTATGTGCTCTGTCTGTCTGGCATCCCGAATGCCTCCGGCGACGATTACGGGCAGCTGTCGGCCGTATTTGTTACCGTATTCCGCAGCACAGGCAATAATCCTCCTAATCTCCAGATCATAGGCAGCATCATAACCATCCTCATAGAGATGGGACAGTTCCTCATGGGAAAATCCCAGGTGACCGCCGGCATGGGCATTTTCGATCACCAGAAAATCAGCTGTGCAGTGAAAATGCTGATCCCATCTTCTGAGGATCAGGCGAGCGGCCTTTTCCGAGGAAACAATGGGGGCAATTTTTGCGTCGGTGTCTTTCACATACTGCGGCATATCCATGGGAAGACCGGCGCCGGAAATAATCACGTCCGCACCTGCAAGGGCGGCGGCCCGCACATATTCGCCGTAGTCGTTTAAGGCTACCATGATATTAAAGCCGATCAGACCGCTGCAGGAGCCGTCCTCTGCGGCAGATATTTTTCTGGCAAGTTCCAGTTCTTTTACCATAGCTCTAAGGTTTGCCTGTTTGGAGTCTCTGCCGAAGTCGGGTTCACGAAAGCCGATCTGGGCGCTGGAAATAATACCGATACCTCCGGCCTTTGCCACGGCTCCGGCCAGCCCGGAAAGACTGCCCCCTACCCCCATACCGCCCTGGATCAGGGGGAGCTTTGCTGTTTTTGTACCTATACGTAATGGTTGAAATTTCATATGCGGCCTTTCCGGGATCATAGATCCCTGTCGTGTTTTCAGATTTTCATTGGTGTAGTATTGCAAATGCAGTTGCAATGTACTAAAAAAATAGTTTGACTTTCAAACTAATTATAGAAGAAGCAGTTTAGGATGTCAATATAAATGGTTTAAAAAACCAGATTAAAAGGACATAAAAAACCGAAACACAGCTGCAAGGATATCTTTTCTGGGGATTTTCACCGGTTGACTTGGGGCGGTGATACAATTAATATACAAATAAGAAGCATAATGGGCAGGATAGTAAGGCGAGCTAAGAGCAAAGCCTGCAGAAAGAGGATAAACCAATGATTAGGATATTGATTGCCGAAGATGAAGAACCGATCGCTAACTTGATCCGCATGAACCTGACCCGTGCGGGCTACAGCTGCACCTGGGCGGCGGACGGGATGGAGGCTGCGGATTTAATGCAGCGCAGGCCCTTTGATCTGGCATTACTTGACATCATGCTGCCCGGCTGTAATGGCTACGAGCTGCTGCAATATGCTCAGTCCATGGGGCTTCCTGTGATTTTCCTGACTGCCCTGGGTACTACGGAAAATAAGGTGAAGGGGTTGAAAATGGGGGCCGATGATTATCTGACCAAGCCCTTTGCCATTCCAGAACTGCTGGCCCGGGTGGAGACGGTGCTGCGCCGTTATCATAAGGCAGAGGCGGTACTGAACATCTTTGACATTACCATAGATACAGCGTCGCGGCTGGTAATGCAGCGGGGACAGGAGATAGCGCTGACCATGAAAGAGTTTGATCTGCTTCTTTTGCTGGCCCGTAACAGGAATATTGCCCTGTACCGGGAGACCATCTATGAGGCAGTCTGGGGCGGCGAGTATGAGGGACAGAGCCGCACCATAGACCTGCATGTACAGCGGCTGAAAAAGAAACTGGGCTGGAATGAAGAGATTACGGCTGTCTATAAGGTGGGCTACCGTCTGGAGGGGGAGAAGCCTGCTTCAGGCAACAGGTAAAGGAAATGATGATAGCATGAGATTTACGGGAAGGCTTTTTATGTGGATAATGGTACTGATGACGGCTGCCTCCAGTGCATTTGGCATGTGGATGCTGGATTCCGGATTTAGCCGGATGCTGAGACAGGAGAGAGAGCAGGCCGGTCAGGAGATTCTGATGTTCCAGTATTTTCTGGAGATAGGATATCAGTCCGGCAGTGAGTATGGGGATGTGTATGCGCTGCGGAAAGCCATAGAAAGCATAGAGGCCAATGCGGATCGGACGGATAACGGCTGTGTGATACTGGATGCGGAGGCGCAGTGTTATCTGGGCGAGCAGGAGCTGGCGAGGCTGTCGGCCATGGCGGATATCGACGCTATGCGCCGGATGCGGAACCAATCGGGAGCAAACAATTATGTCTGGCAGATTATCCTGGGGCAGCAGGGACATGAACTGATCGGCATGTGCGACAGCCAGCTGGGGGATACCAGATATTATCTGCTGGTCAGCCGGAATATTCAGAGTATCTATGACACAAGAGAGACTACGGTACGGCAATATCGAATCATATTGCTGGTGCAGCTGGCGGTGGGGGGTGTCTGCGCCTGGCTGTTGGCCCGCTATCTGACCCGTCCGGTGCGGCAGCTGGGGGAGGTGGCGGGTCAGATTGCGGGGGGAGCGTATGATCGGCGTTCGGATTATCACCGCCGGGATGAAGTGGGAGAACTGGCAGAGAGCTTTAATATTATGGCGGATCGCCTGGTGGAGCAGATGCGGGAAAAGGAGCGGGAGGCTCAGAGACAGGAGGATTTTACGGCGGCCTTTGCCCATGAGTTGAAAACGCCCCTTACATCCATCATCGGCTATTCGCAGATGCTGGATACTATGGAACTGAAGCCGGAGGAGCGCCGCACGGCAAGCCATTATATTTATACCCAGGGAAAACGGCTGGAACAGCTTTCTCATAAATTGCTGGAGCTGGTAAGTATGGAAAAGCAGGATCTTACCGGCAGACCGGTCAGCGCAAAGGAGTTGGGGAAAAATCTCTGGACCACCATGCGCCCTATCTGGGAAAGACGCCGGATCCGTGGAAAAATCCGCATGGAACAGGCCATGCTGTGGGGAGATGGGGAATTGCTTCTGTCCCTGCTGTACAACCTGTTGGATAATGCCGCCAAGGCGGTGGAGGATGGCGGGCAGATTGATCTGGAGGGACGATGTATCGGGGAAGAAAAATGGTATGGTATCCGGATCCGGGACAATGGCCGGGGCATTTCCCAGGAGGAGCTCTCCCGGATCACAGAACCCTTTTACATGGTAGATAAATCCCGCTCCCGCAAGGAGGGCGGGGCTGGTCTGGGCATGTCCCTGTGCCGCAAGATTCTGGAGCTGCACGGCGGCAGCTGGAAGCTTCAGAGTACTCTGGGACAGGGAACGGAAATTCTGATCCGGCTGCCCCTGGCAGAGGGGACGGCAAAGGGGCCGGCCCGGCTCAAAGGGAGGAGCATGGAGCGGGGCTCCCGGCAGAAAGAGACGGATTCCGGGCAGACCTCCGGTAAGGAAGAGAGCATATTAACCCAAGGGGAGGTGCGGGCATGAGGCGATATTGGGGAATCGGGCTGACGGTGCTTCTGGTCATGGGGGCGCTGCTTTTGCCCCAGGGATGGTTTGCGCTGCGGGATGCCTCTACCATGGGAAGCATGCGCAGCGAGGCACTGGATCCGCTGACAGTAACCCAGCTGGACCGCAGCTATGAACGGAATATTTACAAACGTCTGAACAGCTATCTGGAGGCGGCAGCGATTGATGATGTGGTATGCAGTCAGAAAGACATTGATCAGGAGGAGGAATCCCTGTGGGACAATATCAGTCAGGCCCAGGAAAGTGTGCTGATGACGGCACTGCAGGATCTGGGATATTATGGGATATCTCTGGGCAGGCAAAATGTCATAGAGAGCTGCACCCAATATGTGCTGATGAGGAAGTCCGACGGGCAGATTCTGCTGGTGGCTAATGATATCCATCTGCTCAGAGAGGACGGCTGCCATTCGGAAATGCTGATTGATGGCGTGGACGGTACGGTATATTATGCAGAATCTGAGGAGAGGGCAGAAAGCTATGAAAAGTATGGTCTATCCCCATGGATGGATTGGTTTGATCCTCAGGCGGTAGATTGGATGTGGCTGCTTTACGAAAATTATCAGTCGGAGAACATCAATAGTACGGGATCCGACTCCGGGTACTGGAATGTGGAAGAGAATATTTCCGCCCTTGGGAGTGAAGAGAAACAGCAGTATATTCTGCAATATACGGATCTCTATATCCGCATTATCAGTGAGGAGAATAAGCAGAGCTACTGCTGTCTGCTGGCCTTTGGCAATCTGGCTGACAGCTGGACCATGGAGCTGGAAGCCGTGGAGGGGGAAGCTTTTAGCTACCGGCTGCGTTTAGGCCTGCATCAGGTAATCCGGAATATCCCGGAACTGGCGGAGAAAGTGGCATTTACGGATTATTGGAGTCTGACGGGCGCAGTGGAGGAAACAGAAGCTGCAGAAAGGTGAGTGAAAAATGATCATTGATACGCATGCACATTATGATGATAAGGCGTTTGCAGAAGACAGGGAGGAGGTACTGAATGACCTGGCGGTTCATGGCGTTCACAGGGTGATCAACAGCAGTTCCAGCCTGGAGGCCTGTCGGAGAACCATCGAACTGATGGAGCAGTATCCTTTTATCTATGGCTCTTTGGGGGTACACCCCTCGGATACCGCAGAGCTGACGGAGGAGGACATGGACTGGCTGGCCCGGCAGAGCCAACTGACAAAATGCGTAGCCATCGGGGAGATCGGCCTGGATTATTACTGGGACGAACCCCAGCGGGAACTGCAGAGAAAGTGGTTTGTGCGCCAGCTGCGTCTGGCTCGGGAGGTGGGGCTGCCGGTGGTGATCCATTCCCGGGAGGCCGTCCAGGATACCATAACGCTGCTGCAGCAGGAGAAGACACAGGAAATCGGGGGCGTGATCCACTGTTATTCCTACAGCAGGGAATCGGCCCGCAGCTTTCTGGATATGGGCTTTTATTTCGGAATCGGCGGAGTGGTCACCTTTACCAACGGGAAGAAGCTGAAAGAGGTGGTGGAATATTTGCCTATGGATCGTATCCTGTTAGAGACGGACAGCCCTTACTTAAGTCCGGTACCCAACAGGGGCAAGCGCAATGATTCCCGCAACCTCCCCTTTGTGGCGGAGGAGATCGCCCGGATCAAAGGGATATCCCGTGAGGAAGTGGAGCGGATTACTACGGAGAACACTCAGCGGTTGTATCCAAAGCTGGATATGGAAATAAGAGAGTAAATAATATCTATTCAACTACAGAAAAACATATAGATTTACTGTAATAATTAGCAACCGACGCATTGACAAAATACGTCGGTTTTGCTATTATTAACATAATAAACAGAATACAATATTCCAAGATATTAAAGCCACAGGAAAGGGGGATAAAGGGATCGGTTTTAGGTGAAATGAATGATATGGCCTGAAAGGCAGAAAGGATGTTCATATGAAAAAGAGACAAATGGTAAATTACAGAAGTATCGGGAATAAGGCTGCAGCGTTGGCGCTGAGCGCCGCATTGGCAGTAGGGGTATGTGTTCCAGTGCAGGCAGCCAGCGACAGCGGTACGGTCGGCGGATACACATGTTCAGCCACGCTTACGGTGGGCAGCAGTGCAACTGCCAGCACCACGTCTTCCCTGGTGGCCTATCACCATGCCTCGGTAACCTTCCAGCACTACTATACGGATACCAATGGTAATGCGCAGATCGGGACGACCACAGCACAGAGCAATAATTCGGCATCCGTCTCCGCTACGGCGAATGGGTTAGGGACAAATGTACGGAATATACTATCCACCAGCAGCCATACCGTAACCTATGGTTCCAATACCTGGAAGACAAACTTAAGTGAATAAGGGTATGCGCAACCGGATGCGGAAAGTACTGTCTCTGTGTACTGTGTTTCTGGCTCTCACAGGCTGCGGGAGTCAGGCGGTAGTCGAGTCCTCCTACTATGGGGAGGAATATCAGCAGGGGACGGATTATAATTACAGTTCCTACTATTTCCTGCAAAATGGGCAGAGTATGATATGTACGGAGCAGGGGTATTATTTTATTGCCGGCGGTTATCTTTTTTTCACGGATTCGGCGGAATCTCAGGCGGTACCCCTCTGCTTTAAGACGGACTGCCTGCATCAGGAGGAGACGGATCCCAAGCAGATACCGAACTGTGATGCCTTTCTGGGAGGACAGGTGACGCAGACTTGCTTTCTGGGCTACTATCAGGATCACATCTATACCATATGTCTGGACAAGGCAACGGGTTATGATAACCTGGTGGAGATGAAGCTGGACGGTTCGGATAGGAGAGTTCTGTACATGATTGACAACACCAATATGCCTCAAGGCATGTTCATGCATCGGGGAGTGATTTATTTTGTCAACAAACAGAAGAACCTGGATGGAGAGAGCCGCTATGGGTTAAATGCGATCTCTGTGGTATCCGGTTCAGGGGAGCCGGTGCAGGTCTACACCGGGGTATATAAGGACGGTTGGATACAGAATGTGCTGGCCTATGGAAATTACGTTTTTTTCAGGGATTGTTATTATACGGAAGAATCCTTTGACGGCAGCGTGTTGATGTATGATATCAGAACCGGGGAGAGTGAAAAGCTTCTGGAGGGAGATAACAGCAGTATATATGGCATAGAGGATGAAGGCCTTCTGATACGCAGGGACGGGCAATACTATGTATATTCGCTGGAGGATCGAACGCTCTCTCCCAGCGGGAAGAATTATGAGGCCTTTCTGGAAGCACACCCGCAATGGCAATGCCACTGTGAGAATGCAGATGAGGATATGGCGCTGTTTACCTGTTATGACAAGGAGGCGGATGCGTTTGTGACGGATCTCTACGTGGTGGACAGCCAGGGGGAGGTGACGGCGGTTATACCGGATATGGCCTGGACCGTGAACGGAAGCTATATCTTTGAAGAGGGAGGAGAGGAGTATCTCTTCCGCTATTCCTCCTCTCAGGTCTCTGAATTCTTTATCAATGTCTATGCGAAGAAGGATCTGCTGCAGGGGATTGTGGCTCCGTACACGATTCTGGAGGCGGAAGACAGGAAGACGCTTATGCCCTCCTATGAGCTGTATATTGGCGGCTGATAAAAGCGGCGGAAAATTCCGCCGCTTTTGTATTCTATTAGTTTCAATTTGAGTCATATTGCAGGAATAGCCTATCAGACAGGGGGATTATTCATGAAAAGACTGGAAATTACTGATTTGACAAAACGATATAAGAAAAAAGCGGCTCCTGCATTGCAGGAGTTCTGTTATTCCTTTGAGAATGGAGTTTATGGACTTCTGGGGCCGAACGGAGCAGGCAAATCAACGCTGATCAATCTGATCGTAGGGAATCTGGTTCCTGATACAGGGAAAATTCTGTATGAGGGAAGACCGATTCTGGAGTTGGGCAGCGCATATCGCAGTATCATCGGATATATGCCGCAGCAGCAGCAGCTTTACGACGGATTCAGTATCAAGCGGTTTTTGTTTTACTTTGCTGCGCTGAAAGGCTTGGGAAAGGAGGAGGCCGCCGGAAGAATCGGCGGACTGCTGGAAGTGGTAGGGCTGGACGCCTATGCAAATAAGAAGCTGGGAACCCTGTCGGGAGGCATGAAGCAACGGGTTCTGATTGCGCAGGCTCTCCTGAATGATCCGAAGATATTGATACTTGATGAACCCACTGCAGGCCTGGATCCCAAGGAGAGGATGAATATCCGTAATTTTGTCCACAGCATCTCCCGGGATAAGACGATCCTTCTGGCTACCCATGTGATTTCGGATATTGAATTGATTGCTAAGGAAATGATATTTCTGAAAGAGGGCAGACAGCTCCTCTGCGGTACCTCGGAGGAGGTAATCAACGCTGTCAGAGAGGAGATCTGGGAAGCGGAGATTGCCAGGGAGGAGTATGAGGCGGTCAGCAGCCGGTATCCCCAGAATCGTATCATAGGCGAACGGGACGGCGATATTCTGCTGAAAATCATTGCGGAAGAAAAGCCGGAATGCGGCGCCGTTCGTCCGGCGGCGGTCAGTCTGGAGGATGTCTATCTGTATCTCTATCCGTAGAGGGTCGCAGACTCTGATGATGCAGGAGGGTTGTTTTTATTTAGGCAGTATCGCAAGCAAGGATTGCGATACTGCATGGAGATCATGATGAAACTGATAGGGTATGAATTGCATAAGCTTTTTCAGAAAAAAATAGTGCTGTTGGTATGGTTGGGAATGGCGGCGGCATTGCTGTTTGATTTTTATTGGCAGTGCACGGAAGATGACATATACGACCAGACTTTGTATACACAGCTGTCTGCACAGTATGGGGGAATGGACCCGGACACTGCGCTGGCCGAACTGGAACAGTTCAGCAGCGCTCTGAGTCTGCTGCAGACAGATATCATACTGCGGGAAACAGGGATGGAGGAAGAGATTCTGCAGATGATTCTGGAGGAACAGGCTTCTGCGTTTGGGATGACATATCAGGAGGTAAAAGACAGATATGCCGTATATGCCCAGGACAGGGAAGGGTTGAATCAGATACTCGTTGTTCTGGTATCTCTGCGGGAACAGTATCAGTATGCGGACAATTATACGGAATTTCTGGAGGAAATGCCGGACCGTGCGGAGAAGCTGCAGACGGCATCCGTTTTTGTCAGGCCGGATTCCTTTTCCTATCGGCATATTCTGAAAAGTGTGCAGGATTATGGGAGCCTTGGAGAGGTGGATATAATTGTGGACTATAACCAGGGGATTCTGACATTGGCCAGAGATAAAACGCCCGCACTGTTTCTGCTGGTGATCCTGCTTTTTTTTGCAGGCAGCATCTATCAGGAGGAGGCGGACAGCGGGATGCTCGGTCTGCTTACCGCTAACAAAAACGGGCGCCTGCCGCTGGCTCTGGCGAAATGGATTACTCTGACCCTGATTGCAGTGCTGACGGCCCTGATTGTAGCGCTGGGGCGGATCGCATTGGCGGAGGAAATACTGGGCTTTGGGGAGCTTTCCAGACCTCTGCAGTCCCTATCTTATTTTCGAAACTGCTGTTATCCGCTGAGTGTGGGGGACTATCTTGTCATATCTGTTCTGCTCTGGAGCTTGGTCATGTTATTTGCCGGAAGTCTGCTTTCTCTGATATTCTGGTTGGTCGGCAATGCTGGGATCGCCGCAGGAGTCTATGGCGTGTATCTGGCGGGGAATTATCTGGCATATCGTTATATCAGTGATAACTCCATGTGGAATATTGGGAAATTCATGAATCCTTTCTCCTTTATGGATACAGGAGGCCGGTTTTCCGCTTATCAGAATCTGAATCTTTTCGGATATCCGGTTTCGGTATTTCTGTCAGGGGGTATTTTTATTACAGCGGCCGTAGCGGCAATGCTTGCAGGATATCTGTATGCCTTTACCCGATGCCGCCGTCTGCGCTTTTCATTGAAAGGAATGCGGCGTAAGGTACGAATAAAAGGAAGTACCAGTTTATGGATTCATGAGCTGTATCGGTTATGCGTCAGTAATTACGGTATTGCGGTTCTGGCGGTGTTGGCAGTGTGGAGCTATGGAAATCTGGAAACAGAGGAATTGATGCTGTCGGAGCAGGAATATCTCTATTATGCATACAGTCAGCAGCTTTGCGGGGAGATCACAGATCGGACCGATGCATGGATTGCGGAAGAGGCGGATCATCTCAACCGGCTGTTGGAGCAGTCTGCCGGTTGGACAGTGCAGTACTATGAGGGGGAAATGGATGAGAATACATATGCACAGAAAACCTATGAATTGGAACAGCTTACCAATCAGAAAAAAGCCTTTGAAAGGGTTTTATCCGAATATCAGCAGCTGAAAACGGCACAGGAGAAAGGGATACCGGTTCATTTCATCAGTTCGATTGCTACGGATGCCATATTCGGGCAGAGCACACAATATATATATGGGGGAATGCTGCTTCTTCTGGTCTGTGTATTCTCCTTGAGCGGCATGTTCTCTGCGGATTGTCAGACAGGGATGATCCATCTTGTGCGTACGACCCGAAGAGGCCGTACTTCGGCCTTCTGGATAAAATATGGCGTGATGCTGGTTCTATATACGCTGGGTTTTGCCGGCTATGCCCTGTCGTGCTGGTATAATTGGATCGTAAAATATGAGATGTATGACTGGGGAGCCCCCCTGCAGAGCATTCTGCAATTTACGGCTGTAAGCGGCAATATCAGCATCATGAAGTTCTGCGCAGTGTGGTTTGTACAGATGTATCTTTCGGGATGTGCGTTTGTTATCTTTCAGGCTATGCTGTCGGGCTTTTGCCGCAAAACAAGTACCACATTGATTCTATCCGCTGCCTGTATTGCGCTGGACTTTCTGATCTCCGGATTCTCCTTTCCGGGTTTATCCTGGTTTGCTCTGTCTTCCGGGTTCGCACTGCCGGTGCTGCTCGCTGCCGCAGGAAAGGTGTGGATCGTGTGGGCGGAATTGGCCGGATCCGTTCTGATTGTGGTACTGCTGCTCTATTGTCATAGATATTTATATGTACATAATAAATAAGCCTATTGTAAATGCGGCTTTTTTGCTTTTCTGTTTTCATGCTGAAATATGCGGTATTGCGCCGTTCTTGCCGTTTAAAAGCTTCCCGGGCACGATGGAGCAGGATTACGTGCAGGATTGGAGATTTACAGAAATCCCTCAAAGGATTATAATGAAATAAGTCCTATGAAAAAAGTCATTGCAATGTCGATGGCGGAATGTGAGGGAGATTATGTCACTAGAGGTAAAAGATCTGACAAAAAAATACGGGGAAAAAACGGTGGTGGACGGGCTGTCCTTTGCTCTGGAAAAGCCCGGTGTCTATGCGCTGCTTGGTACCAACGGCGCCGGTAAAACCACATCCATCCGCATGATTCTGGGGATGCTTTCCAGTGACGGCGGACAGGTGCTGTGGCAGGGGAAGCCCATGGATGCCATGCACATGAACGTTGGCTATCTGGCGGAGGAGCGGGGCTTGTATCCCAAGTATGAGCTGATGGATCAGCTGCTGTATTTTGCCAGACTGAAAGGCGTTTCCAGGGAGACGGCCAAGGAGAGGATTGCTTACTGGGCGAAGCGCCTGGAGGTGGAGGAGTATCTGTATCCGCCAAAGGGAAAGGGAAGAAAGGCCCAGAAGCCTAAGCTGGCGGATCAGCTTTCCAAGGGCAATCAGCAGAAGATCCAGCTGATGGCAGCGCTGCTCTCAGAGCCGGAGCTGCTGATCCTGGATGAGCCCTTAAGCGGTCTGGATCCGGTGAATACGGATCTCTTTAAGGGGATTATCAGGGAAGAGATGGAGAAAGGAAAGTACCTGATCATGTCCTCCCACCAGATGGCAACGATAGAAGAATTCTGCGAGGATATTACGATTCTGAACAGAGGGAAAACCGTACTGCAGGGGAACTTAAACGAGATCAAGAGAAGCTACGGAAGGGTAAATATGTTTGTCAAGTGTGATAAGCCCTTTGAGGATGTGATAGAGAAGCATCATTTACCGGTGATCAATGACACGCCGGACGGCAAGCAGCTGAAGGTGACCGGAGAACCCCAGGCGCTGGCTTTCCTGCAGGATCTGTTAAAGGAGCAGCGTCAGGTAGTGAAGTTTGAACTGCGGGAGCCTTCCCTGCATGAGATTTTTGTGGAGAAGGCCGGAGCCGCTTTGGAGCAGGAAGAAGCTAAAGCTGCTGGGGCAGAGCAGGCAGGGATCGGAGGCGGCCATGAGGAGAAGTGATTACACCGGCTGGCGGGAGGTATATGCCTTTTCCCTGAGACAGGAGGTTAAGCAGAAATCCTTTAAAGGGCTCCTGATCCTGATGTGTCTGATCATTTTGGCAGCCGTACCGGTGAATACCTGGCTCTGGCAGCGGGATCAGGGAGAGATCGAAAAAACGCAGGTAAGCCGTCTTACGGTATATGATGAAACGGGGCTGAATATTGATTACAGTCAGGCGCTGGCGGGAGAGCGTTATGCGGGGGTGGAGGTGGCAGCTGCCCCGGCGGAGGGTTTTGAAGCGCATGTGCAGTCTCTGGAGGAGAGTCAGGACAGCAGGGAGATCATCGTTCATATCCGCTATGAAGAGGCAGGATATTTTCATCTGACTTTTGTAAAAGCGGTGACTGCACAGCTGAAGGATAAGGATTGTGAGCAGTTGGCCGGGGATTTTGAAGAATTTTTCCAGGATGCCCGAATCCGGGCGGTGGATGTGGGCCAGGAGCAGCTGGAGTTTATCAATCAGCCTGTGGAGACCAAAGTGGAATATACCACCGAGGAGGGTGAGATTACTTCAGAGGAAAAAGAGGACGGCATCTCCATGACCGAATATTATGCATTACTGGCGGGAATTGTGATCGTCATGATGTTTGTGAATATGAGCGGCGGTCAGATCGCCCTTTCCGTGGTGACGGAGAAGAGCACCAAGGTGGTGGAATATCTGATGATTAACGTGCGGCCCATGGCCCTGATCGTGGGCAAGATACTGGCAGCGCTGACAACGGTGCTGGTGCAGTTCGCTGCCTATGGAGTCTGCTATCTGATTTCCTGCGGAATCAGCACAGCGCTTTTCGGAGCCGGGCAGGGCAGCGCCGAGCTGCAGGAGTCCTCCGGGGTGCTGGAGTTATTATCCGGTGTCAATGCAGGAACCGTAATGATGGCGGCGGCCATGATCCTGGTGGGCGTGCTGTTTTACGGCATTGTTGCCGGTTTGGCCGGGGCTTCTGTCAGCAAGATGGAGGAGATGGCGGAGGGCTTAAAGCTCTATCAGATGACCATGGTGATCGGCTCCTATGTGGGAATCTTTCTGTGCATTATGCAGATGCTGGGGAATGTCAGCGATGCGGTGGTGAATATCTGCTGTATTCTGCCTCTGTCCGCTCCTTTCGTAATGCCGGCCAATCTGCTGCTGGGCAAGGTAGGCCTGGGAACGGCAGTGCTGAGCCTGGTGGTTCTGATTCTGTGTACGGCGGCGCTGTTCTCCTTTACGGCCAAGGTATATGAATCCATGATTTTTTATAACGGAAATGTGCTGAAGCTTAAGGATATTCTGCAGATTGCAAAGAACCGCAGGATGGCGCCGGCAGAATCGAATCAAACAGGCGCTGCCCCGGGAAAGGAGGAGGAGCATCATGAATAAAGGAATGTTCAGCGGCTGGCGGGAGGTGTTCTCCTTTACGTTCAGACAGGCTACCGGAAAGAAGTTCCGGCAGCTCAGTATCGGTCTGGCCGTTCTGATGCTGGTAATCGGTCTGGCGATCCCGACGATCATGGCCTATGTCCAGCAGAAAGAGGATGGAAAACAGTCTCCCATTGAACAGGTCTATGTGGTGGATGAGAGCGGTCTGGAGATCTTATATCTGGAGGGCTTTGTGCAGCAGTATGGAGAAGCTTTTCCCAAGGTGACGTTTGCGGAGACAGAGCAGTCGGTGGAACAGCTGGCTGTGGAAAAGGGAGAGCAGGAGCCCCATGCGGTGATTCTGGAGATCAGCCGGACTGGGGAGGGGTACTTGCTGAGGGCAGTTTTGCCCTATGGAAGTGAGATTACAGAGGGTGATGCAGAGGATCTGTGCGAGGCCTTTGCCGATACGATGGAGCAGAGCAAGCTGTTGTCCTCCGGTATTCCGGTGGAACAGCTGGTGCTGGCCATGAGCGGTGTGTCCACCACCCAGCTGGATGCGGGGGAAGAGGAGCGCAGCATAGGAGAAGAGCTGGTATCCATGCTCTTACCCATGATACTGGTGTTTTTCATGTATTTTATGACACTGATGTATGGGATGAGCGTGGGTAATACGGTCAGTGTGGAAAAATCCTCCAAACTGATGGAGATGATGCTGACGCTGACCAGACCCTATGGACTGATCTTTGGCAAGGTACTGGCAATGACGGTGACGGCCATCGGACAGATTCTGCTGTGGATCCTCAGCCTGACAGGGGGCTTTTTCCTGGGACATTTCCTGGCGAAGGAGCTGATCTATGCGGATTATCGCAATGTGATCCTGGAGGTCTTTATTCTGCTGCAGGGACAGATGGGCAGCACGGCCTTTACACCGGGCGCTATGGTGCTGGCGGCATTGACGATCTGCCTGTCTTTTCTGTTTTACTGTATGCTGGCGGGACTGATTGCTTCCTTTGCCAGCAAAGCGGAGGAACTGGGCCAGGTCATGTCTTATTACCAGCTAGCCATGATAGCCGGATTCTTCGGGGCATATCTGCTGCCTCTGCAGGAGAATGCCTGGCTCAATACGATCCTGCGGATCGTACCCATTACCAGCGCATATCTGCTGCCGGGGGACATTCTGGTAGGTAATATTTCCGTAATGGAGGGGTTGCTGTATGTATTGATCCTGATTGTCTTTACCGGGGCGCTGGTGGTATGCACCGGCAGGGTGTACCGCAATCAGCTCTTCTACCGGGGGAAGAGCCTGAAGGAGAAGCTGCAGTGCAGGCGAAAGGTATCTGCCGGGCATTAAAAAAGATTGAAGGCATAATAGAAAAGCAGGATTTCGATAAAATAAAGAAACAAGGACAGGGGGAAGGTATGGGCATATTCAATCGGATCTGTCTATGGATCGTCATTGGGATGCTAGCGGCGGCGTCCATACATTGGCTGCGCAGAAGATTTTCGATGCAGAGCCCGGCAAAGCAGGAGCCCATGGAGCAGGGAGAGGCAGAGAGAGGAAGGATGGAAAAGGGACTGCGTCTGGCGGCCCTGCTGGTTCTGTACTGCCTGATCGCCATCCGCAGTATCGGCCTTGGCAGTATTCCGGGGGGCTTTAACCAGGATGGAGCTATGGGGGCGGTGGACGCACTGGCTCTGGCGACCTATGGTACGGATCGTTTTGGGAACTGGCTTCCGGCGCATTTCCAGGCCTGGGGCTTTGGACAGATGAGTGTGCTGCTGTCCTATCTGACAGTCCCATTTATCTGGCTGTGGGGCTTAAACGCTGTCACCGCCCGTCTGCCCATGCTTCTGGCCAGTATTGCCGGTGCAGGGGCGCTGTATGGACTGGTACGGGATATGGCGGGCCGGCGGGCCGGCATACTGACCCTGCTGTGCGTGGCTATTTCCCCCTGGCATTTTATGCAGAGCCGGTGGGCTCTGGACTGCAATCTCTTTCCCCATATGTTTATTCTCGGGCTGTTTTTCTTAAACAAGGGGCTGCAGAAGCAGCGGTATCTGTATCTTTCCATGGTCTTTTTTGCCCTGTGCATGTATGCCTACGGAGTGTCCTTTTACATGGTGCCCATCTTTCTGCTGATCAGCTGTATTGTGCTGCTCATCACCCGCCGGGTGAACTGGAGACAGGTGCTTCTGGCTATCCTGATTTATTTTGGCCTGTCCTGGCCGATCTACGGCACTATGCTGATCAATTTCATGGGCTGGGAAACGGTTTCTCTTCCCTTTACCACCATGGCGTATTTCCCGGACAGCATACGCTCTAACGATATTGTCTTTTTCACGGAGCAGCCTTTCAAGCAGCTGCAGTCCAATGCAAAAACCCTGTGGCAGCAGGTCTTTCTGCAAAAACCCGATCTGATCTGGAATGCCATTGATGATTTCGGAACGGTATATCTTTGTTCCATGCCCCTGGTGCTGGCGGGAGCAGGGATCACGGCCTTTTATGCCGTAAAGGGAGAAAAGAGCGGCCGGATTCCTTATATCCTGCTGCTGATTTATTGGGGAGCCTCCCTGCTGACAGGGCTGTTTATCAATAACGTAAATATCAACCGTATCAATATCATTTTTTATTGCCACATTGCCTTTGCGGGGATTGCGGTCTATACCGTGGTAAAGGAATGGAAGCAGCTGGCAGCAGGACTGGCGCTTACCTATGGGCTGCTGGCGATCCTGTTTTTCCACCGGTATTTCACGGACTGGGCGGATGAGATGGAGAATCAGTTTTTTGCGGATTTTATAGAGGCCGTGGAGTATGCGGGGGAACTGGAGGGGGATTATTACTATATCTCCCCGGATTCCCAGTTTGACGGCTCATGGTATGTCAGCCAGATCCTGACCATGTTTGCCCTGCGGATGGATGCAGAGTATTTTCAGGGGAAAACAGATGTGTTCAGGGGAGCGGAGATCTCCTATGTAGATCGTTACCATTTCAGCAATGCAGAGGGAGATCTGATCCAGGATAACTGCAATATTGTCTATGTGGTCAGAGCCGACCGGATCAGTGAATATGATCCGGCCCGGTTTGCCAGGAAGCAGTTTGGCAATTACTATGTAGTGGTGCCCTGGGCGTATGCCAGGTGGGGATAAGGAGCCGGGCGGCATTGTCCTAAGAGGCTACCAGCATCCTGCGCAGCTGATCTACCTCTTCCTCACTTAATATCCCTGTCAGGTAGTTTCGGATGCCGCCGTACCTGCAGTTTACATGCTCCAGGGTCAGGCGCATGTCCTCCGGCTCGGATCTTAACAGAAAACTCATAGCGCCATAGCCTGCTTCCTTCATGGCCTGAATCTGTCCGGCAAATACCGGCTTCATATTTTCGGCGCTGGTGCTGTAATCGGCAACAATGGTTTCTTCGTCCACATCAGCCAGCCCCAACAGCAGCATGGCGATTACGCCGGTTCTGTCTTTTCCTGCCGTACAGTTAAACAGATGGCAGCCCTCCTTGTTTTTCAGGAAATTGCGGAGCACAACGGCAATCTGACGGGAGCTGTTATCCAGAAGCTGTACGTAGAGAGCATGCAGGCTCTCGAGAAAAGCCTGGTTTCCGTCATTAGACTGGATATTGTAAGAAAGGGGAATGGCGTCATAAAAGATTTCCCCCGCTGCCTGCAGGTCAAAGGGTTCTCTGGTACATTCCTCGGGACTGCGCAGATCCACGATGGATACCACTCCATACTTTTTCAGCTTCTGCCAGTCCTCCGGGGTAAGCCTGCTCAAGGAATCTGCCCGTAAAAAATTGCCCTCTTTCAGCTTTTTGCCCTCCCGGTTGCAGTAATACCCGATATCTCTCACATTATATGCATTTTTTAAAGCCAGAGGCTTTGCTGTTTCTACAGTTTTCACTATTTTATCCCCCATTTCATAAATGAATCTACAATATTTCTCTGTAATATTAAGTATAAAATAAAGATCGGAATACAGGAAACGGTGGTTGCCGCCATCAGAGACCCCCACAGATTGACGTCCGAGCTGACAAAGGATTTCAGACCGATCTGGATGGGAGCATTTTCCAGCCTTCTCACTACCAGCATAGGCCACATATAGTCATTCCAGGAATTGATAAAGAGCATGATGCCAAGGGATGCGATGCCTGCTTTCATGGTGGGCAGGACTACCTTTGTCAGGATGGACAGCTCTCCGGCTCCGTCAATGAGCGCCGCCTCAATCAACGCTCTGGGAAAAGACTGGAAGGACTGATACATGGAGATGCAGGCAAAAGCGGACACCATATTCGGCAGGATAATGGCGAATAGAGAACCATTCAGCTTCCACTCATTGATCTGCACATAATTGGGAATCATGATGGCCTGAAAGGGGATCAGCCAGGTCAGGGTCAGCAAGGAATAAATCAGGGCTTTTCCCTTAAATTCCCATCGCATCAGGGCATATGCGACCATGACCGCCGTAATCAGCTGCAGCGACATCTGAACCGTACTGTTTAAGATGGAGTTCCCCAGCATCCGGATTATGGGCATCTCCTCGAAAGCATACAGATAGTTAGTCAGCTGGAAATTCTCCGGCAGGAGAGCATAATTGAAAATCTCCCCTTCCCCTTTCAGCGAAGAAACCACCATCCAGTACAACGGGAAAATGGCAATGAAGGACAGCAGCAATAAGAGAAAATGCCGTCCTGCGTTTAATGCTGTTTTTTTCATGTTTCCACGTCTCCTCCTAATTATCATAAAATGCTACCTTGCGGCTGATATTCTGCAGGATCATGGCGAGAATGCCGAAGACCAGCATGAAAAAGCCTGCCGCCGCCGCACATACGCCCACATTCATATCCTTGAAGGCGTACTTGTACATCAGATAATAAATATTGGTGGAAGTGCCGTAAGGCCCTCCCTGGGTCAGGACATCAATATAAGCCATGCTCCACTGGCTGGAGAAAAGGACACTCATCATGATCATCATCATGACCGTAGGAGAGATCATGGTGAGAGTGATATGGTAAAAGCTGCGGAATTTTCCGGCTCCGTCCAAAGCGGCTGCTTCATAATACTGTTTGTCGATCCCACTTAAAGCAGACGAGAACATCAGGGTGGCAAAGCCCAGCATTTTCCAACCCGAGATCAGTATGATCATCAGCCTGGCGTATTTTTCATCTGTAAAAAAGGAGATATTGTTGGCGGTGATGCCCGCAGTCTGCAGCAAATGATTTACCAACCCGTTGCTGGGATGCAGCAGCCATTGGAAAATCGTGCTTACGGCCACAGGCGCCATAATCATCGGCACGAAGAAAAAGGCCCGATACACTTTTTTGACCTTATCCTGCAATCCCTGTGTGGCGACGGATAAAAATATAGGAAGAATTACGGAAAAAGGCAGCATCCCAAGAATGTAAACGCCTGTGTTGATGACTGCTGTTGCGAAATCCTTATTGGTGAAAAGCCGTTTAAAATTGGAAAGCCCCACAAAGACCGCTTCGGTGCCGGGAACCATGCTCCATTCATACAGACTGTAGCGCAGTGTTCCCAGCAGGGGCTTATACACCCACCAGATCAGCATCAGCACTGCCGGTGTGAGAAAAAGATAAGGCTTTATGTTTATTTTTTTCTTTTTTCGAGAGAAGACCGCCCGGGCAGTGCGCCTGGGCTTTACCAGCTCTCTCGTTGCTGTTTGGGTAAGATAAATGTTCATACTCTCCTCCGCATGTGTCGCCGTCTATTGCTGCAGCAAAGCGTTGATATCCTCCTGGGCCTGCGTCAGAACCTCTTCCACATCGTTGTCGGAGGTCAGCGCCTTCTGTACCGCATCTGTGAATACGGAGAATGCTTCGGTTCCGTTTTTGGCAGGCCAGATGGTAACAGGGCGGATCCTTTCCAACTGCTCCAGATTGATGCGCAGCAGCGGATACTGATCTACAAAATCCTTCAGATATGCCGGATCATCTGCCAGATAAGTTCTCAGGGGCAGGTAACCGATTTCCGAGGTGATGATCGTATATCCGTCATCGCCCGTCACATATTTGATAAACTCCCAGATTGCAGCTGCTTTTTCCGGAGAATCGGAACGGACTGCCAGACAGCTTCCGGAATTCACGGGAACTGCTTCGTTGTCTCCGATACCTGGCATCGCAGCGCCGTATAATTCCCAGCCTCCTGACTCAGAAGCGGCTATGATACCGCTTAACATGGAGGTAGATTGAATGTGCATTGCGGCATTTCCAGCCATAAACTCCTGTGCGGCTTCACTGTCCGTCTCAGCAACTGCACAGCCGGAGGTATAGAATTCCTTCCAGGTTTCAAAGGCGGCAAAGGTCTTCTCATTTGCAAATACTGCCTCGGACTTATCTTCGCTTAGCATATCGGAGCCTGCGGTATAGATAATCCCCTCGGTTACCCAGCCGTTTGCCGGGGAAAATGCCAGCCCGTTTACGCCGGTGGTTTCCTTGATGGTTTTGGCATAATCCAGCATTTCGGCCCAGGTTGTGGGCGGGTTTTCGGGATCTAAGCCTGCTTCCAGGAAAAGGTTCCCGTTGATGTAGAGAATCGGTGTACTGAAGGTAAATGCCAGCGCATACATTTTGCCGTCAATTTTAGCCAGCGCCTGGGCATTCTCCGAGATGCCGGACAGATGCTCTGCCAGTTCATCGGAAGGGAAAATATCTTCATAGGCCTGAAAGCCTAAGGAAGTTCTTGCACTGTCAAGCTGGCCGAAGGGCATCTGCACCACATCTACCTGATTGCCTGCCTGAATATCGGTTCTGAACTTGGTCATATCGTCAGTAATCCCCTCTACAATAACACCTTTTTCCGCACCGATGGTTTCATTAAAGGAACTGATCAGATGCTCCATTCCATCTTTCATACTGGGGTAGCCAAGGCTGTAGGAATAGAAGGTTACTGTGATGGGATTCTCAGGATCCAGGAGGCTGCTGCTGTCATCCACATTCTGTATGCCGGTGCCGGAATCCGCCGCTGCGTTGGCGGCGGTCTGTGAGCCGGTTCCGGTATTGCCGCAGCCCGTCAGTAAAGCTGCCGTAAGCGCCATGGTCGTCAAGATACAAAAACATTTTTTCATCGTCTTTTCTCCTCATTCTGTGGTTTCTTTCTCATCAGTGCATCAGCTTTAATAATTCCTGTAAAGGAATCTCGGAAAGCACCTTCACATTTTCATACAGTGCTTCTACGTGAATACTTACCTTTTTCCCCTGTATCCGATAAAAGCTCATTCCGCCTTTTTCCACAAACCGCAGTATATCGCCTTCCGTATCCATGCCAAATGCCATGGCGTCTGCGGTATACTGGCCGATCCCCTGAAAGTCGGTTGCGTTATTGCTGTGGGTATGTCCGCAGAACATGCCGATGACGTCGCTGTGAGTAAGGATATCTGCCAGCTCCCGGCTGACCGGCATGGCAAGCTGGGGCATCTCCCAGACGATGGGATGATGGAAGGTGATGATGGTTCCCTGCCCGTAGTCTTCCCTTAAAAGCTCCCTGAGCCATTCCTCCTGCTCCCTGCTGATCGCTCCCATTTCCTTTCCTTCAACGGCAGAATCCAGGACAATGATCCGGTAATGATTTACATATTCCACATAATAAATGGCTTCTGTGGGGCAATTCAGGTTCAGACCCTTTTTAAAGGGCTCCTTTCTATCGTGGTTTCCGCACACATAGATTACCTTCATGCGGTTGCCGATGATTTCCTCTACTATCTCCCGGAAACAGAGGTAATCCTCCTCGCAGCCCTCATGAACAATATCCCCCGAAATAATCAGACAGTCTGCTTTTTCCTTTACCGTCCTCTGCAAAAGTGTTCTGAGCTTTTGAGATGGGTCAGTACCTTTGGCAAAAGCGCTTTCCATATTGCTGCCGCAATAGGATTTGCAGAAATGCGTATCGGAGAGATGCGCAATTTTCAGAATACCGTTTTCCATGTTCTCCTCCTTTTCCTAATCCTTGTTTCTCCTACGGAAATTATTTTGATGTCTCACGGAAAATATTTCTATCATGTTTGGGTAAAAAATTCTGTAGAGGGGGTAAAGCTTATTTCTGTCAGTGTAAAGAAAATTTTGCTTTTACAAAATACTGTTTTTTTGTAGAATAAATGTGAGTATTACAATAAAAGGAGCGCAGAATGATAATGAAAGGGAATCCGATAATTCAAATCAACAGTATTTATGACTCTTTACATCATAAAGAGAAAATGATCGCAGATGTGATCCTGAAGGATCCGGAGCGGGTGCCCTATCTTTCTGTGGCTGAACTGGCAGAGCAGGCGGATACCTCTTATTCCAGCGTTGTGCGTTTCTGTAAGCTGATCGGTTACTCCGGCTACAGTGAATTTAAGACGGAGCTTGCCATGTACTCCTATGATATATCCGCTTCGCTTCATTATGAATTTAAGAATGAAGATAAGGATACGGCTGCCCTGGTGAAGAATTTGCTTCAGACCAACTGCCGTCTTCTGGAAAATGCAGCGGAACGTCTAGATTATGAGAGACTGGATCAGGCGGCGGATGCCCTTCTCCGTGCCCCCATCGTTTATATTTTCGGAAATGTCTATTCCGGGCTCAATGCTTCGACTTTTCAGGCCCGGCTGAAGAGTATCGGTATTCCTGCCTTTCTGTCCAGTGATCATATCGGGGGAATGCAGGATTGTGTCGCCATGAAAAAAGGGGACGTCCTGTTGGCCATCTCTCAAAGCGGCTTCAGCAAGGACACTCTGGATGTGGCCCGCACCGCCTTTGAAAAGGGATGCACGGTTATCGTGCTGACCACCTGCGATGTGTCCCCGATCATGGAGTTCTGCAGTATCCCACTGGTGTTTCCGAAAATGTATCATTATCTGATCGAGAGCTACTATTCTGTAGAGCTTTTGTTTCATGCCGTTTTAAATATTCTGTTCTTACTTCTGGATGCCCGCCAGAATCCGGAGCACAGAGCAGAATATGAGAACTTTTTCCGTTCGCTGCTTCGGGAGGCAAATATTGATTTTAATAAGCTGGAGCAGAAAAAGTCCTGATTGTATTCCCGCAGGGTTTTGTATATAATAGAAGCTGTATTGCATCCGAAATTCCCCTGTGAATCCTGACAGGGGAAAATATGGCGGAGCGACAACAAGGAGGATAAAAATGAGTACAAACAGAAAAATGTTTGGAATGGTGCTGACTGCGCTCTTCATGGCAATCATCATCATCATGGCGTTTACGCCGCTGGGTTACATTCCTTTGGTAGTAATCAACGCAACGATTATTCACATCCCCGTGATTCTGGGATCCCTGTTCTGCGGGCCGAAAAAGGGCGCATTTCTTGGTTTTGTGTTTGGCTGCACCAGCTTTGTGAAAAATACCTTAATGCCCACATCGCTGTCAGCCTTTGTGTTCTCACCGGTACTGGCGATGGAGCTGGCGGGTATATCCGGCGTGGTGAGGAGCGTCTTCATTTGTTTTGTGCCAAGAATCTTAGTGGGGGTCGTGCCGTATTTTGTGTATATCCTGTTAAGGAAAGCATTGAACTCGGGGAAAAAGCAGCTATGGGGAACCCTGTTAAATGCGATGATCTGCCTGTTTCTTTACTTTGGCATCCATGGGTTTCTGGGCAGAGTGACAGACTCTGCGGCGGGCATGGGCGGCATACTGAAAATATTGCTGGGCCTCCTTATTTCCCTGGCGGTATTTGTCGTAATAGAGCTTGCCTTTTTAAAGAAAAATGCCCAGGTGATTCCTTTTGTCTATGCGGCAATCTCTGGCGCATTGGTAAATACGCTGCTGGTTATGGGGGGAATCTATGTCTTATATCGGGATGCCTATGCCGCAGCGCTTTCCATAGACGCTGGTGCGGTGCTGGGTGTCATCGGCGGCATCATCAGCTTTAACGGTGTGATTGAAGCTATCGTGGGCGCAGTGATCGTCTACGGGGTTGGGGTGGTTTTGAAGAAAATCAGTCCTATCGGCGGAAAAGTCTAACACCCCGCAGCAATAAAATAAGAGAAAAGCTTGGAGGAATGGAAAATGATTCTGGCGATTGATATGGGAAATACCAATATTGTGATCGGCTGTATAGATGATGAGAAGACTTATTTTGTGGAGCGGCTGTCGACGGATAAATCCAAGACCGCTCTGGAGTATGCCATGGGCTTTAAGACGGTGCTGGAGCTGTATGCCATTGATACCAAGGCGATTGACGGCGCCATTATTTCATCAGTGGTTCCTCCCCTTCTGAATGTGGTCTGTGAGGCGGTGACCAAGATCACGGGGAAGCAGCCGAAGGTGGTAGGACCGGGACTGAAGACAGGACTGAATATCAAGATGGATAATCCCAAGTCAGTGGGAAGCGATCTGATTGTGGATGCAGTGGCAGCAATCAAGGAGTATGGCGCACCGCTGATCATTATTGATATGGGAACGGCAACCACCCTTTCCGTAGTGGATAAGGACAATAATTATGTGGGGGGCGCCATCATGCCGGGAGTGAGACTTTCCATGGAGGCGCTTGCCTCCAATGCAGCCCAGCTTTATCGCGTCAGCCTGGAGAAACCCAGAAAGGCAGTGGGGAAGAATACCATCGACTGCATGAAGAGCGGGCTTTTGCTGGGAACGGCCTGTTCCATAGACGGCATGATCGACCGGATGGAGGAGGAGCTGGGCTGCCGGACGACGGTGGTGGCCACCGGCGGGCTTTCTAAGGTGGTGATCCCCCTTTGCCGCCATGAGATCATTGTGGAAGATGATTTGTTGCTGAAGGGGCTGAAAATTATTTATGACAGGAATCGTGAAGGATAACCAGGAGGGAGGTGTTTTGGATGCTTCAGGGGAAAAATGTGGTTCTTGCCGTTACGGGAAGTATTGCGGCATATAAGATGGCAGGGCTTGCCAGTATGTTAAAGAAGCTGCATGCCAATGTTACCGTGCTGATGACGGAAAATGCGACCAAATTCATCCATCCGATTACCTTTGAGACATTGACAGGAAATAAATGCCTCATCGATACCTTTGACCGCAATTTTCAGTACAGCGTGGAGCATGTAGCATTGGCTAAACTGGCGGATGTGGTCATGGTTGCCCCGGCATCGGCCAATGTGATCGGGAAGATCGCCAACGGGATTGCCGACGATATGCTGACGACTACGGTCATGGCTTGTACCTGCAGGAAGATCGTGGCGCCGGCAATGAATACCCAGATGTTTTTGAATCCCATTGTGCAGGATAATCTGCAGAAGCTGGAACGCTTTGGGTATGAGGTGATCACTCCTGCCACGGGCAGACTGGCCTGCGGCGATGTGGGGGTGGGGAAGATGCCCCCGGAGGAAGAGCTGCTGCAGTATATTTTACGAGAATGCGCTTTGGAGAAGGATATGGCGGGAATGAAGGTGCTGGTAACGGCGGGGCCGACCATGGAAAGGATCGATCCGGTGCGTTTTATCAGCAATCATTCTACCGGCAAAATGGGATATGCCTTGGCCAGAAACTGTATGCTGCGGGGGGCGGAGGTGACGCTGGTCACAGGCAGAACCGGCTTGGAGCCGCCGATGTTTGTAAAAGTGGTTCCCGTCATCTCGGCCCAGGAGATGTATGATGCGGTGATGGCGCATTTTGACGAACAGGATATTGTGATTAAGGCTGCTGCAGTGGCTGACTATCGGCCCAAAGATCCTGCCGAACAGAAAGTCAAGAAGAAGGACGGGGAGCTTTCCATTGCCCTGGAGAGAACGGCGGATATTCTGAAGACTCTGGGCGAGAGGAAGAGAAAGCAGTTCCTGTGCGGATTCTCCATGGAAACGGAGAATTTGCTGAAAAATTCCCGGGAAAAGCTTTATAAAAAGAATCTGGATATGGTAGTAGCCAATAATCTGAAGACCCGGGGAGCCGGTTTCGGCACGGACACCAATATGGTAACGATCATTACAGCAGAGGGCGCAAGGGAACTGGAGCTGATGTCCAAGGACGAGGCGGCAGGTGTAATTGTGGACAGTATCCTGGAAAAAATAAAGTAAGAGAAAAGGACCTGGTTTTCAGGTCTTTTTTTTGTAAAATGAATCTTAATAAAAAATTATTGAAATTCGATAAAAAAGGATTGACTTTCAATTATATAAGTGGTAATTTATGGGTATAGGAAACCAAAGAGCGAAAGGATCTGAGGAAATGAATAAGGATACGGTGATCAGGATTACAAAATATCTGGTAGACTTTATGTTTGCAGGGGGCATTCTGGTGACGCTGACTCTGCCCTTAAGCGTCAGATGGATTGGGAAGTACCTGGCCAGGGTGGAAGAGAGCTATGGGGAGATCGTAACGATTTATTTCGTGCTGGGGATTCTGGCGCTGGCTATTGTCTGGGAACTGCGGAAGATGTTCAAGACTGTGCTGGCAAAGGAATGCTTTGTGCGGGGAAATGTTGCCAGCCTGAAGCACATGAGCTATTACAGCGGTCTGATCGTACTTATGTCCATTGTGCGCAGCATTGTCCATACGACGGTGGCCATGCTGGTGATCATCCTGGTGTTTGTGCTTGCCGGGCTGTTCTGCCAGGTTCTGGCGCAGATATTTGATGAGGCAATTCAATATAAGGAGGAGAACGACCTGACAATATAGTTTACAGTCAGTGCAGTGCATGACGAAGTGTAAGGGTGTGAGATAATTATGGCAATTATAATCAATCTGGATGTAATGATGGCAAAGCGCAAGAAAGGACTGACGGAGCTGGCGGGGGAGGTGGACATTACCCCGGCCAACCTGTCCATCCTGAAGAATAATAAGGCAAAGGCAGTACGTCTGGCCACGCTGGATGCCATCTGTAAGGCATTGGGCTGTCAGCCGGGAGATATCCTGGAATATGTGGAGGATGAGGAAGACGCATCCCCGGAAGAAAGCAGTGCAACATAAAGCAGCTCAACTTGAAATAAGAAGGGAGAAAAGCATCATGGACTATATGCAGAACAATACCTGGCAGGAACCGGTAAGCGGCAGCATGCCGCAGCACAGCCTTTCATCAAACACATCGGCAGTATCCGGCCCCGCTCCGGGGCCTGTACCGGCGTATTCCAAGCCCGGAGGGGCCGCACCGGTTCTTCAGCCGGCAAAGAAGCAGGATACGGAGCAGACAAAGAAAATAAAGGAGAACTTTCATATTTTCGGATTTGCTTCCTTTTTGTATGCCTGCCTGTATGCGTTTTGTATGTACCGCAACAGCAGCGGAGTGACCTACCCTTTTTTCATCGCAGGAAGTCTCTTGTATATCTGCTTCTGCTTTGCAAAACTGGGGATTTCCTTAAAAAAAGAAAGCGGCTTTTATATGGTCAGCATGATGCTGCTGGCCGTATCCACCTTCTGTACCGACGACGGACGGATTATCGCTCTGAATAAGCTGGGGATCTTTCTGCTGACCATCAGCTTTCTGCTGTCCGCCTTATACGATACCGGGAAGTGGAATCTGGGCAAATACCTGGGAGCGATCTGCCAGACGGTGTTTATGGCCATCGGGGAGCTTCCCCGCCCTTTTGGGGACGCTAGCTGGTATGTAAAAAATAAGATGGACCGCAGGAACAGCAAGCTGGTGTATCTGTTGCTGGGGTTGGTGATTGCCCTGCCCATTTTTATGGTGGTATTCGCCTTGCTAAGCAGTGCGGATGCGGTCTTTCGGGATATATCCAACCGGATTCTGGAGAACTTCAGCCTGGGAAATGTGCTTCTGGTGCTGTTTATGTGGGCCTTTATGTTCCTGGCATCCTATTGTATCCTATGCTATCTATGCAGGAAGACCATCAATCAGGAGGTAAAGGATCACCGTAAGGGAGAACCCATGATCGCAATTACCATAGCCACTCTGCTGACCTTGCTGTATCTGGTATTCAGTGTGATCCAGGTGGTTTATCTGTTCATGGGAAGAATGACACTTCCGTCAGGATACACCTATGCAGAATATGCAAGAGAGGGATTTTTCCAGCTGCTGGCGGTCAGTATACTGAATCTGATCTTTGTTCTGGCAGGGCTTAATTTCTTTAAGAGAAGCAAGGTTCTGAAGGGAATTCTGACAATAATGTCACTGTGCACCTATATCATGATTGCTTCCAGCGCCATGCGGATGATTATATACATCCGCTGGTATTATCTGACCTTTCTGCGGATTTTTGTGCTGTGGAGTCTGGCGGTATTGTTCCTGATCTTTACCGGCATCATTATCTCTATTCTGAAGGAGAGTTTTCCGCTGTTTCGCTACAGCATGGTGGTAGTGACCCTGTGCTATCTGGCGCTGTCCTTCAGTCATCCGGACTATTGGATTGCAAAGGTGAATTTGGCAGGTGCGAATCCGGAGACACGCAGCGGCTTTTTTGAGGGGGAACCCTATGAGGACTACCGGTTCCTGAGCCGTCTCAGCGCAGATGCGGCTCCGGTGATCCTGGGCATGATGACTGAGGAGGGGCTTGGCATAGAGATCCATGACGAGGTGGAAGACAATATGGGCTTTGGTTCCAACAGCCGTCAGGGCTATGGCTATTATTATCTGGACCGATTGAAAGAGCGGAATGGGCAAGACTCGATTAGAACCTTCAACATCTCCCGCTTTATGGCTCAGCAGCGGATTCACCGGGAGGGATAAGGTGATTTTTAAAATTATGAAGACGAGGTTATAAAAAATTAAGAATATTTTAGGATACCTTTTTCTGCAAATCGGTTATACTATGTAAAAAACGTGATTTAAGTGATTTTTGTCACTTGTCACTTGCACTTGGCGGCAGAAAGGAGTATTATGAAGAAACTAACAGTAATTTTGTTGACAGCGGCACTTTCCCTGAGCATTGTGGGCTGTGGGAGCAGTAACGGAGAAAACGGCGGGAGTGAGACGGAGAGCAGTCAGGAGACTTCTACGGCAGAGTCACAGCCGGAGTCAGTGGAGGAGAGCAGCCAGCCGGATCAGATGCCATCTGGGACGGTGGATGAAGGGCAGGAGAGTCTCAGTGAAGAGATGAGCGCCATTCGTCAGGCAGTGGTGGATGTCATGGGAGAGAATTACTGGCCCAATACCCAGTTTTCGCCGGAATATCTGGAAGGCTATGGGCTGACCAGCGATATGTATACTGACTTTTTCGGAGAAATGCCCATGATCAGCACTAACGTGGATACGCTGATTGTCATCAAGGCCAGCGAGGGACAGACGGATGCGGTGGAAGAGGTCTTGAACAGCTATCGGGAGACACTGGTGAACGATACCTTGCAGTATCCGATGAATGTGGGGAAGATTCAGGCTTCCCGGATTGAGGTAATAGGCGACTATGTATGTTTCGTACAGCTGGGTGCGGATGTGTCGGAGCAGATGGATGTGAGTGATGAGGAAGTCATCCGGCATTGTCAGGAACAGAACGAGCTGGCTCTGGAAGCAATCGGGAAGTCGGTGCCGCAATAGTGGAGAGATAGGCTATGGTATTTAGCAGTATTCCCTTTTTGTTCCGGTTTCTGCCGGTATTTATGATTTTGTATTTTGTGGCTCCCCGGAGGATGAGGAATATCATCCTCTTTTTGGGGAGCCTTATTTTTTATGCCTGGGGAGAGCCGGTGTATGTTTTGCTGATGCTGTTTTCCACTTTTTCGGATTATCTGCACGGATGTCTTATCGGCGCCTGTAAGAACAGGAATGTTGCCAGAGGGCTTCTCATCTCCTCCATTGTCATCAATCTGGGAATACTGGGTTTTTTCAAGTACAGCGATTTTCTGATCGGTACTGTGAATCAGCTGCTTGGGTGCAATATTCCCCTTCTGAACCTGCCGCTGCCTATCGGCATTTCCTTTTATACCTTTCAGACTATGTCCTATACCATTGACTGCTATCGGGGCGAGGTAAAGATACAGAAAAATATATTGGACTTCGGTGTCTATGTGGTAATGTTTCCCCAGTTGATTGCAGGGCCTATTGTCAAGTATCGGGATGTGCAGGAGCAG
Organism: uncultured Acetatifactor sp.; assembly: GCA_944381545.1. Lineage (GTDB taxonomy): Bacteria > Bacillota > Clostridia > Lachnospirales > Lachnospiraceae > Acetatifactor. The sequence continues at coordinate 38,575 of CALWLO010000002.1, forward strand.
CTTCATGAAAGAAAGACGGATATCGCAGACATCAACTATGGCTGCCGCAGATTTATAGTGGGTCTGGCCAAAAAAGTGCTGCTGGCCAATAATCTGGGACTTCTGTGGACGGAGATTTCCGGAGCGGGCCCGGAGACGACAACGGTATTGGGGGCATGGCTGGGGGTGCTGGCTTTTGCGTTTCAGATTTATTTTGATTTTTCCGGGTATTCGGATATGGCGATTGGCTTGGGAGCCATATTGGGCTTTCATTTTCCTGAGAATTTTAATTATCCTTACATGGCCGCATCCATTACGGATTTCTGGAGAAGATGGCATATTTCCTTAAGCAGTTGGTTTAAGGAATATGTGTATGTTCCTTTGGGCGGCAACCGCCGGGGGCTGCCCAGACAGCTGCTGAATATTCTGATTGTGTGGATGCTGACAGGAATCTGGCACGGGGCAGGATGGAATTTTCTGCTGTGGGGGCTTTGGTTTGCACTGTGGCTGATTCTGGAAAAGCTGGTGCTGCTGCGGATTTTCAAGGCCCTGCCCCGCATGGTTGGCCGGCTGTATACATGGCTGATCGTGCTGGTGAGTTGGGTGCTTTTTGCGGTGGAAAGCGGCAGCGGCGCTTTTGCTTATCTGCGCATCATGTTTGGGCAGACGGCAGCGGGGCTTTATAATGACGGGACGTTATTTATTCTGCTGGAGTACGGTGTTTTGCTGATCATTGCGGCAGTGGCTGCCACCCCTTTGGTGCACCGGGTTACAGAAAGAATGTACCGGGCCGCCCAAGGAGGCATGATGGCGGTTCGGAGAGTGTTGGAAAAACTTCTGCTTTCCCTGCTGCTTCTGGCGTCCATTGCTTATGTTGTGGAAGCCTCCTACAATCCGTTTCTGTATTTCCGGTTCTGATGCGGGGCTGTCCGAAAAGCAGAGTGTTTACCAAGTCAAGAGGTATGATTATGAAGCTGGATAATGAAAAACTGCATGCGGGAATGACAGTGGCACTGCTGGGACTGATCCTGCTGGTGCTGGCTTTGGCGGATCTGGTGAAAGAGGATCGTTTATTCTCAGAGACAGAAAACAGAATACTGGCGCAGAAACCCGAGTGGAGCGTGGAGAGCGCATTAAGCGGAGAATTTGAGGAAGCGTATGAATCCTATGTGACGGATCAGTTTGTCAGCAGGGACACATGGGTTATGCTGAAGACCAGGATGGATATTCTGTTTCAGAAGAAGCTGATAGGCGGGGTCTATCTGGGGGATGAGGGTTATCTGATCGAGCAGCATCTGCCGGAGGATTATGACCAGAAACTGGTGGATCAGCGTCTGGATCAGCTGGAGACCTTCATAGAACGGTATCCTGAGGCAAAAGTGATGCTGGTGCCCACGGCGGATAATATCCTGACGGATAAGCTTCCTGCTTTTGCCGTCTTTTATGACCAGAAGCAGCTGCTGGCACAGGTGAAGGAAAGGATAGGGGAGCAGAGAGTAATTGATGTATTCCCCATACTGACTGAGCACAGGGAAGAACAGATTTACTATAAAACCGATCATCATTGGACTACGCTGGGGGCTTATTACGGCTATCTGGCGTGGACGGAGGCGGTGGGCTACTGGCCCCGCAGCTTTGATCCTCAGGATCTGGAGACGGTATCGGACAGCTTCTTGGGGACGCTGCATTCCCGGATTAATCTGCCCATGGAAGGGGATAAGATTCAGATTTTCCCCAGAACTACCAGCCGCAGGGTGGAAATCCTCTATGATTATGAGAAAGAGGCGGACAGCTTTTATGAGCCCTCCTATCTGGAGACAAAGAATCAGTATGGATACTTTCTGGATGATAACCATGGGATTGTGGAGATCACCACGGGCTATTCTGCGGGAGGAAAGGAACTGTTTCTGATCAAGGATTCCTATGCCAATACCATCATACCGCTGCTGGCTCCCCATTATGAGAAGATTTATGTGCTGGATCTGCGGTACTATAACGGCAGTCTGTTTACGCTGATGGAACAGTATGTGACCCATAATAAGGTAAGCGTGCTGGTGCTGTATAACTGTATTCATTTTTTAGAGGATTTTGCATATCGCTGACGGGGGTTATGGGATTATGACGGTAAAAGCAATCATATTTGATATGGACGGCGTACTGTTTGATACGGAACGGCTGTGCAGGGACTGCTGGATTGAGGTGGCCCGGGAGAACGGGATTCCGGATATGGAAACCTTTTTTCCGAAGTGTATCGGCAGGAACCAGACGGATACTGCCGCTCTTTTCCGGGAATTCTATGGCGCAGGTTATGATTATGAGCACTTCCGGCAGCAGGCATCCATGAGGTTCCATGACGATATAGTACAAAATGGGATGCCGGTGAAGAAGGGGGTCAGGGAGATCCTGGATTATCTACAGCAGAGAAGCTTTCCGGTGGGGCTGGCATCCTCTTCGTCCCATCACAGTGTGGAGGAGCATCTGCAGCGGACGGGGCTTCGAGAGTATTTCCAAAGCCTGACCACGGGGGATATGGTGGAGCATTCCAAGCCCCGGCCGGATATCTATCTGATGGCCTGCGAGAGCCTGGGGGTGCGGCCCGCAGAGGCCATGGCCATCGAAGATTCCCCCAATGGGATCCGGGCGGCCTGCAGCGCCGGCATGATTCCGGTCATGGTGCCGGATTTGATTGCGCCGGATCAGGAGATGCAGGAGAAGAGTGCGCTGATCTGCCGGGATCTGCTGGAAGTGATGCGGTTTCTGGACAAATGAGAAAACAGGATGTTGCGGAGAAAAGGGTAAAGCAAGCAGGGCTTGCGATATGCATGGAGGAGATTCATATGGCAGATTTGGGCATTCCCCAGAATACCATAGGGGTATTACAGAAGTATCAATTTCATTTTCAGAAAAAATTCGGACAGAATTTCCTGATTGCCCCCCACATACTGGAAAAAATTGTGGATGCAGCCCAGATCACGACAGAGGACTGCGTGTTAGAAATCGGGCCCGGGATCGGCACCATGACCCAGTATCTGGCAGAGAGCGCCAGAGAAGTGGTGGCGGTGGAGATTGACAGGGCGTTGATTCCGATCCTGCAGGATACATTGTCTGCTTATGACAATGTGACAATCATCAACGAGGATATATTGAAGGTGGATGTACAGCAGATTGTGGAAAAGCGCAATCAGGGCAGGCCGATCAAGGTGGTGGCCAATCTGCCCTACTATATTACCACCCCCATCATTATGAGCCTGCTGGAGAGTCATGTGCCGCTGCAGAGCATCACCATCATGGTGCAGAAAGAGGTGGCGGAGAGGATGCAGGTGGGGCCGGGAACCAAGGATTACGGCGCTCTGTCCCTGGCGGTGCAGTACTATGCCCGGCCGGAGATTGTGGCTCATGTACCGGCTAACTGCTTTATGCCCAGACCGAATGTGGACAGCACAGTAATCCGGCTGACCAGATATGAGAGGCCGCCGGTAGAGGTAGCGGATGAAAAGCATATGTTTGCCTTGATCCGGGCTTCCTTCAATCAGCGGCGCAAGACTCTGGCCAATGGCCTGGCTAATGGGATGGGGCTCTCCCGAGAGCAGGTCAGCGCTGCTCTTGAGGAGATGGGCCTGCCCGTCACCATTCGGGGAGAAGCTCTGACCCTCCGGCAGTTTGCACAGCTCAGCAATCTTTTGAAGGGGCAGAAGCTTTACTCCTGATCGGAAAACTCTGTATAATTGCTGCGGTTGATCCATGCAGCGGCGGCGTCCATGGCTGCACGGCAGGCGTTTGTCCGGTCAAGAGCGTTCAGCATGACAAAATCATGGATCGTGGCCTGAATCTGGATGGCGGTCACATCCACACCGGCACAAAGGAGCTTTTCTCCGAAGGCTTCGCCCTCACTGCGCAGAACATCGGCCTGCCCGTTGATGATCATTGTGGGAGGGAAATTCTGCAGCTCCTTCATACCGGCTCGCAGAGGAGAAGCTGTGATCTGATCCCGGTCTGCTTCGCAGGCAGTATATTGCTGCCAGAACCACTGCATGCCCGCACGGTACAGATAGTAATTTATGCCAAACTGACAGTAGGACGGTGTGTTAAAGCAGGCATTAGTGACCGGATAAAACAACAGCAGCTTGTCGATTTCCGGGCCGGAGCGCTGCTCCGTCAGGAATTCCATGGCGATTGCCATATTGCCGCCGACGCTGTCTCCGGCAACCGTCAGGGTAGAATAATTAATATTGGGAAACTGACCATTGATGATATTCGGCAGCCGGGACAGCACAAAGTAGCACTGCTCGATTGCCGTGGGATATTTGGCTTCGGGAGAACGGGTATACTCGGGAAAGACCAGGAGGGAATTGGTCCTTACCGAAAGCTCTCTTACCAGCTTTTCGTGGGTGTGAAAGCTTCCGAATACCCAGCCTGCGCCATGGATATAAAAGATAATATTCTCGATATGGGCTACTCCCTGGGGAGATACGAAATAAACAGGAATTTTCCCCCATTTTAACGTATCGATTTCACGGACAGATATATCTGCAGGATATTTATACACCGGCATATCCTGCGCATCCTCCAATACCTTGCGTCCCTGCCGGGGCGGCAGCTGAAAGATAAGCGGCAACACGGCGCTCTGGTCACAGACTGCCTCTGCCGCTTTTTCTAATGGGACGGAACGTTTCATATGATGTCTCCTCTGTTTGTCAGTATCTCTTTGGTTAATATATGCGACATATAAAGAAAGGTTCCTTTCAATTCGTAATTACATTCTTATCTTTCCTCCTCTTTTTTGCCGATTGGTATTGCTGCGAGTTCCTTAAAAGTCGATATGTAGTCTGTCAAAGGGAGTGTTCGGTACAGTATCCTGTAATTCTTGTATTTAAATCTTGCATTTAATAATCAAAGCAATTATAATAAATAAAAACATGAAAATGTTAGAAGTACCATTGAGTATTACAAAAAATTAAAAAAAGAATTAAGTTTAGTTTGACTTGAGGTACAATCCATGGTATGCGCTATGTGCGGTCAGGGAACATGTAATGGGAAATAAGTGAATGGAGATATCCTACCATTTTATGGTGGGATATTTCATTGTGGTAAGAAAGAGAGATTATATGAAAAAATATTATCAATATTTATGGAAAGAAATTGCAATGCGTTTATCTTTTCATATTCTTTATATGTGTGCAATTGCCGCATTGCCATATATTATAAAAAATATGATAGATTGTAAATTCGTAAATGGTATTTATGATGTTATAAAATGGATCGTTATATTTGCCGTATTTGTTTTAATGGGAATGGGAGCACAGTATGTTACGCAGCGCAGTGCATGGAAACTGGACAAGAAGTTTTATGAGAGGATTCGACAGGAGTATTTTCTGGCAATTATAAAGAAAAAACCAGAAGAGTTCAGCAAAAAAACGATAGGTGAGTATTCATCAGAAATAAATAATGATATTGCAGGCTGTGAAGAATATATAGAATATGTAATGGAAGTCTGTGAGTCGGTTATTGGATTAATTGTATATGCAATTTACATTTTCCTGTTGGATGTGCGTATTGCATGTATCATCTATTTGACTGCATTTATTACATTGTTCCTGCCAAGAGTAACAGGTAATAAGCTATCCAACAAAAAGCAGTTTTTATTAAGTGAAGTTTCTTCATTTTTCAACATTTATTTTTGACATACCCTATCCGCTATGATACACTTATGATAGCTGTTCATTTCTATGGAATAATGACGGAATTACAGCGTTTGATGATGCAGGAAGTGTAAAGGATAAGGGAGCGAATAACCTTGGATAAATATGAATATAAGATAAAAGCAGATGAGATTAAGGCGCTGATTGCCCAGGGGGAATACCAGCAGGCGGCGGAGATCGCAGACAGTATCGACTGGCGCCGGGTAAAGAGTGTGATGATGCTGTGTACCATCAGCGACCTGTATAAAATTAACCGCAGATATGAGGACAGCAGGGATATTCTGCTGTTGGCCTACGACAGGCATCCAGGGGGGCGTACGATTGTATACTCTCTATGCGAGTTATCCATCAAGATAGAAGACTATGTGATGGCGATAGAGTATTATAAGGAATTTGTGCAGATTGCACCCAGGGATACGGGACGGTATATCCTGCAGTACAAGCTGTATCAGGCACAGGATGTGAGTCTGGAGGAGCGCATAGCGGTGCTGGAGGAGCTAAAGAGCAAGGAGTATCGGGAAAAGTGGGCCTATGAGCTGGCTTATTTGTATCATCGTGTGGGTCTGGCCACCAAATGTGTGGAAGAGTGCGATGAGCTGATCCTGTGGTTCGGCGAGGGAAAATATGTGGTGAAGGTCATGGAACTGAAGATGCTTCATCAGCCTTTGACGCCGCAGCAGCAGGAGAAATATGACAATCGGTTTCAGACGGAGCAAACAGGAGGATATCAGGAACAGATTGTTCAGGAGGATGAACAGGAGAACGCTGAGCAGGCGGAGACGGAGCAGAGTGTAGCCCAAGAGGCGGCAGCGGCAGTGCAGCCTGCGGACATGCTGAGCGCACCGACAATCCGAATTCCCTCAGAAGAGATTGATATTCAGGTGAAAACCATGGATGTGGGCCAGTATAATACCATCAATCTGCAGAAGGAACTGGCAGAAGGCCTGCGGGAGGTGCTGGAGGAGGAACAGCCCCGGGAGGAAGTGGAAACAGAAATATTTTTCGGCGCTACCGGCGAGATCAATGACAGCGTCCAGGAAGAGACCTTAGGGGAACAGCAGGAAGCGGAGACAGCAGAAGCTTCTGCTGCCATTTTGGAAGCAGAACCCACAGGCGGGGAGGAAAAGCCCGCAGAAGAGGTACAGCCTGCGGAAGAAGTACAGCTTGCAGAAGAAGTACAGCTTGCAGAAGAGGTACAGCCTGCAGAAGAAGGATCGCCGGCAGAAGGGGCGCTGCCTGAAAAAGAGGTACAGTCCACAGAGGCAGAGACAAAGCAGCCTGCAGAAGCAGAGCTGGCGGCAGAGCCTGACGGGGAAGCTGGAACATCGGCGGAATCGGAGGATTCCACCGCCGCTGTGGTGATGGAACAGCTGAGAATACAGAATCTCGGCATCGAGCCTCCGAAGGAGATGGCGGGCGTTCTTTCCATGGAATCCGATGGACAGATCAGCCTGGTGGTTCCCGAGACAGAGAAGGTCGAAAAACAAATCACCGGACAGATGAGTATTGAGGATATCCTGGCCGAGTGGGAACGGATGAAGCGGGAAAACGAAGAAAAACGTAAGAAAGAGATCCGGCAGAGGGTACTGCAGCAGACCGGCCCCATGTTCACAGCCTTTGAAGAGTCTATCAAGGATGGCCTTTTAGAGCAGCTGGAGCTGGGCGCAGAACCGGAGGCAACCGGGGCTGAAGAGGAGCGGGCGGTTGGCCGAGAAGAATCCGGCGCAGCAGAGGATGAGGTAGAGGAACTGACGGAAATCGAGGTATCGGCGGAAGAAGAAATCGGAGAAGAGGGCTATGAGGAAGATGCCCCGGAGGAGGTCTTCGATACGGAGGAGGAATACACGGGGGAAGATGCCGCAGAGGAAAGCTTTGATGCGGAAGAGGAGTACATGGAGGAGAACACTGCAGAGGAAGTCCCCGATGCGAAAGAGGAATACATGACGGAAGACGTCCCGGAGGAGGTCTTCAATACGGAGGAGGAATACACGGCGGAAGATGCCGCAGAGGAAAGCTTTGATACGGAAGAGGAGTACATGGAGGAGGATACTGCAGAGGAAGTTCCCGATGCGGAAGAAAAATATACGGTAGAAGAAAAGACTCAGGAGGTCTCTGGGGAAGAAGTACCCTTTGAGGAAGAGACCAAAGAAGAAGTCGGGGAACCTGCTGAGGAGGGGAGCAAGCCGCAAGCTCCTCCTGTGTCCAGGGAAAAAGCCGGGGTGAGGGAACTGACCAGGGAAGAGAAGGAGCTTTACGGCGCCTTTATTCAGAACAAGTCTTCCAAGGAGAAGCTGATTGCAGCAATCGATTCCATCAGCATGGCATCCTATACCGGCAACGTGGTGATCACCGGGGATGAAGGGATGGATACGCTGTCATTAGCCAAAAACATGATCCGTGAAGTGCAGGCGGCGGACAGTAATTTTTCCGGTAAGATCGCCAAGATTTCCGGCAGCTCTCTGAACCGGCGGGAGGTGGCGCAGACCCTGGACGGGCTGGCAAACGGTGCTTTGATCATCCAGAAAGCTTCCGAAATGAATAAAAATACAGTGGATACATTATATAAGTCCCTTCAGCAGGAAAAGTATGGATTGATCGTGATCATGGAGGATACCCGGAAGGCCATGAATAAGTTCCTGGGGGTATATACCAAGCTGGCGGACTGTTTTAATGCCCGGGTGGATATGGAAGCACTGAGCAATGATGCATTGGTGGCTTTCGGTAAGAAATATGCCAAAGAGATGGAATATTCCATAGATGAACTGGGGGTGCTGGCTTTGCATACCCGGATCTCGGAGATGCAGACCAGCGACCATGCTGTGACGATTTTGGATGTGAAAGGGATAATGGATGAGGCGATTCAACATGCCAATCGCAAGACAGTGGGGCATTTTATGGATATCCTGTTGGCTAAACGCTATGATGAGGAAGACATGATCATTCTGAGGGAAAATGACTTTATATGATCTCGTAAAATAATCGGCATGACGGAAGCTGTATGAGGGAATCTTTGTGTGGGAGGTAAGTGTATGGCAAAAACAAAGGGGAAAGAAGAACAGAAGAAGAATACGGCAAATCAACAGAACGGGCGGGCCACCGTATTCATATCCGAAGCAGATCAGTATCTGTTTGCCCAGGGAACACATTATGATATTTATAAAAAGTTAGGCGCCCATCCGTCAGTGGAGGACGGTGCGGAGGGAGTATTTTTCGGGGTTTGGGCGCCGAATGCGGTAGCGGTGCATGTGATCGGGGAGTTCAACGGCTGGAATGAAGAAAGCCATCCCATGGAGAAAATAGGGCCGGGCGGCATCCATAAGCTGTTTGTTCCCGGTGTGCAGGAGGGCTGCATGTATAAATTCCTGATTACTACACAGAGTGGTGAGAAATTGTACAAGGCGGATCCCTTTGCCAATTATGCGGAGTATCGCCCGGGGACGGCTTCAAGAGTGACAGATCTGTCAGGATTTTCCTGGGAAGATGAGAGATGGATGTCAGAGCGGGATCAGAAGGATGTCCAAAAGCAGCCGCTGGCGATATATGAGTGTCATATCGGCTCCTTTATGAAGCATCCTGACGGAACCAGGGAAGGATTTTACAATTACCGGGAATTTGCTGACCGGATTGTGGAATACCTGAAAGAGATGCGGTATACCCATATTGAACTGATGGGAATTGCAGAGCATCCCTTTGACGGTTCCTGGGGATATCAGGTGACGGGCTATTATGCGCCCACCTCCCGCTACGGCACTCCCAAGGACTTTATGTATCTGGTAAATAAGCTGCATAAGCATAAGATCGGTGTGATCCTGGATTGGGTGCCTGCGCATTTTGCCATGGATGCCCACGGTCTGAGCTGTTTTGACGGCCAGTGTATTTTTGAGGATCCGGATCCGCGCCGGGGCGAGCACCCTGACTGGGGAACCAAGATCTTCAATTACGGGAAAAATGAAGTGAGAAATTTCCTGATCGCCAATGCCTTGTTCTGGCTGAAGGAGTTTCATGTGGACGGTATCCGCGTGGATGCGGTGGCTTCCATGCTGTATCTGGATTATGGAAAAAAGGAAGGCCAGTGGCTGCCCAATAAATATGGCGGCAACAAAAATCTGGAGGCTATCGTATTCTTCCAGCATTTGAATTCTGTGGTCAGAGGGACTTATCCCGGATTCCTGACCATTGCGGAGGAGTCTACGGCATGGCCCAACGTGACAGGGGATATCGGCGGTGAAGGCCTGGGCTTCACCTTTAAATGGAACATGGGCTGGATGCATGATTTCTGTGAATACATGAAGCTGGATCCTCTGTACAGAAAAGGGAAT
>CALWLO010000003.1 GCA_944381545.1 uncultured Acetatifactor sp.
TATAGGAATTGCATATAATGGAGTGATAGCGGAAAATCAAGGAGAAGGAGAAATTACTGCAGAAAATGCAGCTAAAAGATTCTTTGCATCGGATGAATTTATTGCCAGGGAACTGGGGGATGCTGATTATGTGGAGGTACTGTATCAGACCTTCATGGGAAGGGCTTCTGAGGCAGCAGGCAAGACATACTGGATGCAGAAGCTTCAGAATGGCGTGACCAGAGAAACCGTACTGGAGGGCTTTTCCCAGTCGGATGAATTCAAGGAAATTATGGCCGGTTATGGGCTGTAGAAAGCGGCTTTCATGCAGAAGCATCGGTATCGTGGATGTTTCGAACAGGGTATAGAGTATGATTGTGAAAATTCTGTTTATTTTTCTGAATGTCTGTGCGTTAGTGACAGCATTTGGGGTATCGCTGAATAAGGACAAAAAAGGGACGCAGTACAGAGAGAATCTGTTTACTGCCGCTGTAGTGACCTTTATCAATGATGCTACACTGGCTTTTCTGCTCTCCCTGATCGGGCATTACTCCCTGGGGGCAATATGCGTTGTTTTGGCAGTGGAAATAGCTGCCGGCATCGTATTTGTATGGAAAACGGAGAGGTATGTATATCTTGGGGATGCAGTCTGGCGGCTTACCCGCGGGGGAAATTATATATTCTTGATCGTGCTGGTTGCTGCGGGAATACTATACTGCGCATACCCAACCTATCATATGTGGGCAGGGCGGGATCCATCGATCTATCTGCTTAACGGGGTCAGTATTGCAAGGACGGGGAGCGGCCAGCTGCCGGATAACCAGGTTATTGATGAAGCATATGAAGAGGTTCAGGATTTTGTAGAGCTTGCGTATACAGGGATATATTCCGATTATGAGGAAGGAGATTCGGAGATACCCAGCAGGGTTACTTCACAGTTTTTGCATTATTTTTCCGCTGTACTTGCCATCGGCTATTCTCTGGCGGGGATGGAGGGGCTGGTAAGGGTCAATGCGCTGGTCGGGATATTGTGTCTGCTGACTATCTATTATTTGGGAAAAAGTATAGTCAATAAGGAGGTTGGACTGATTGCTGCGGTTCTTCTGGCTTTTAATCCGGCGCAGCTATGGAGCAGCAGAATCACGCAGACAGAATTATTATATCAGCTGTATGTGTTTTTTGGTCTGTATCTGTTTATAAAAGCCTGGCATGAAGACCGGGTCAGTTATGCCTTGGCAGCCGGCGGACTTTTTGCAGGCATAGGATTAAACAGACTTGACAGCTATATCATAGGGGCCGGTGTGTTTGCGTTTACCTGTTATGTCAATCTGTGGATACGGGAGCGCAGAAGAATCAGCATGTTTTTATCCGGCGCATATGCTGCGGTGTCCATCGTAAGCATGGGATATTCCTATATTTATTCCCGATACTACACAGTATCCCAGAGCGGCTTTAAAGCGGTGGTGATACTGAATCTTGTATTGGGCGTCTGCGTGATCCTGGCCTGTCTGCTGGGAAAGAGCCGAAGGGTTGAGAGAAGTGCACTTATCAGCACCGCAATGGACGATAAGCGGATCAGGTCTGTGATATTTGCAGTAGGTGTGCTTTTATGCATATTATGTTACTTCTGGAGACCCACATTGCAGAGCGGCCTGGATGTAGACAGGGATTTTGATAAGAGGGCATTGGTAGAGTTTTGTTGGTATATTTCCGCATTTGCATTGCCCTTTTTCTTCTATGGATTATGGAAAATAGCAGAGGATAAAGAGAAACGGCGGGAGCTTCTGCTGCTTCTGGCCATTGGCTTCAGCAACCTTTTAGTCTATATCGTCAGGCCGTCTATTACGCCGGATCATCTGTGGGCATCCAGAAGGTGGATCTCGGTAGCCTATCCCTTTGTCCTGATTGTCGTTGCCATCGGTGTGCAGGCGCTGCCCACAGTGATAAAAGCAGGAAGGATCACCTGTAATCCGCCCAAGGTTATGGTAACGGCATTGCTGACCGGCTATGCCCTATATCAGTGCCAGCTTTTTCTTACGGTCTCCATGATGGAGGAACTGCCTGCACAGTATGAAGAAGTGGCCGGGCATATGGATACCGGGAAGCTATATCTTGCCCGAAACAGCCAGATGGCGTCGGTTTTACGGTTTGTCTACGGGAAAGACGTAGTACTGATGAAAGAGGATTCACAGGCGGAATTATACCGGTATTTGGCAGAGGAGCGAAAGGCGGTTCATTATATTGGGGAAATCGAGGTTCTGCAGACTCGCTTTTATTACGAACTGCTTACGAAAGCAGAGATAGCCGGAACTTATGTGGAGGAAACGATAGGAGAATATCCTACGGAATTAAACGAAGTAGGCGGCTCGGCCGATATCTATCTGGTCAAGGCGGTTGATGTTGCGGCTGCGGATGAAGGGGTGGATGGCTGGGCAACCCGCAGAATCGATCTGGAAGCGCTGAAATTCTTTAGGTCGGTGACCCGTTCCGGAGGCGGGAGGTGCTCCTCCAGCGCAGAGGGAACGTTCATGTATGGGCCGTACTGGACGATGAGAGCCGGCTATTATGCCCTGGAAGTAGATATGGAGCTGGTGGAGCAAGGCGATATGGATGTTTTTGGCCTGCTGGAGGTGACTACTGATGCAGGAGAAAATCTTGTGTCACAATGTCTGATAGATATATCCGACTTTGAGGAGAGACAAGCTACATTTTATCTGCCTTTTTTCCTGGCGGAGGATGCGGAAAAGGTGGAGTTCCGCATCCGCAAAAATGAGGGCTGTATCCTGGAGGTGACACAGGTGCGCTATTGTCTGCAGGCAGCTGACGGTGGGGAAAGCTTTATGACTGTTGATTCCTGACATGGATGTTTTTTATTCCACCGTCACGCTTTTCGCCAGATTCTTGAGTAAGCACACTGATAACCAGCGTATCGTCTTCAATCAGGCTGATTGTTCCATGTTTTAGTTCTCCCGCTGCATACGCTTCGGAATGGATATAGCTGATTTCCTTTAGCTTTGGAACTGATTTACTGGTAATATATATTTGCTTTCTTTGGAACAATATAGTCTGTAGTACACATATTCTGTGGTGTATACTGGAATTTGCCTAAAAGGTCTTGACCGTTACTTCGGACATGGTATATAATACACTCGATCATGAAATTTTATGGATGTTACAGTCCTTATTGTTTTAGTATAAGGTTTTTGGGATTAGGTTATCCAGATTAACCGCATATTATGCGAATACTTGGAAATGAGGAAATCATAATGAATATAGCAGTCGCAGGAACCGGCTATGTGGGATTGTCCAATGCAATCCTGCTGGCACAGAATCATGAAGTATATGCTATAGATATCTTACCTGAAAAGGTACGGATGATTAATGAAAGAAAGTCCCCTATTAAGGATAAAGAGATTGAGGAATATTTAGCGGATCATGAGCTGAATCTCACCGCCACCCTGGACGGGGACAGCGCATATGCAAAAGCAGATTATATTATCATATCCACTCCCACCAATTATGACGAGGAAAAGGATTATTTTGACACCTCCTCCGTGGAGGCTGTGATTGAACAGGTGCTTCGCTGTAATCAGAATGCCGTCATGGTGATCAAATCCACAGTTCCCGTGGGATATACGGAGTCGGTGCGGGAGAAATACCGGACGGAAAATATTATTTTCTCCCCGGAATTCCTGCGGGAAGGACGCGCCCTGTATGATAATCTGTATCCCTCCAGGATCATTGTGGGCAGGCCGGAGGGCAACCCTGAGATAGTGGAGAAAGCCAGGATTTTTGCCGGACTTCTGCAGGAGGGCGCTATTAAGAAGGATGTGGAGGTGCTGCTGATTAATCCTACGGAGGCGGAGGCGGTGAAGCTTTTTGCCAATACCTATCTGGCAATGCGGGTGGCATTTTTTAATGAGCTGGACACTTATGCGGAGATGAAAGGATTAAAAGCGGATCAGATCATCCGGGGTATGGGACTTGACCCTCGTATCGGCCTGCATTACAATAATCCTTCCTTCGGCTACGGCGGGTACTGCCTGCCTAAGGATACCAAGCAGCTGCGCGCCAATTATAAGGACGTGCCGGAAAATATTGTGGATGCCATCGTGGAGGCAAACCGTACCAGAAAGACACATATTGCCGATCAAGTCATGAAAAAAGCCAGAGAGCTGAAGGGCAGTGAGGATTATGTTATCGGTGTATATCGTCTGACGATGAAAGCCAATTCCGATAATTTCAGGAAAAGTGCGATCCTGGGCGTGATGAAGCGTTTTGAGGCGCAAAACAGAGAGGTTATTATCTATGAACCTACCCTGAAAGAGGACAGCCTGTATGGACATAGGGTGATCAGCTCCTTAGAGGAGTTTAAAGAGAAAGCAACAGTGATTGTTGCCAATCGTTTTGAAGAAGAACTGCAGGACGTGAAAGAGAAGGTCTATACAAGGGATTTGTTCGCAAGAGACTGAACAATGGAAAAGATGCTGTAACGGCATCTTTTCTCACACTATGGTGCTGAAAAGGCAGGTTGAAAGACAAGTGAAGCTTATTATACAGATCCCTTGTTATAATGAGGAAAAAACTTTAAAAATTGCATTAGATGCACTTCCCAAACACATTGACGGCATTGATGAGATTGAATACCTGATTATAAACGACGGCAGCAGCGATGAGACAGAGCGGATCGCCAGAGAATGGGGAGTCCATTATATCGTCCATTTCAAACGCAATCTGGGTCTGGCCAAGGGCTTTCTGGCCGGACTGGATTTGGCTCTGCGCAATGGCGCCGATATCATTGTGAACACGGATGCGGATAATCAGTACTGCGGGGAGGATATTGAGAAGCTGGTGAGGCCGATTCTGAACAAGGAAGCGGATATCGTGATCGGGGAGAGACCCATTGATGAGATACAGCATTTTTCCTATGTCAAGAAAAAACTGCAGCACTTTGGAAGCTGGGTGGTGCAGAAGGCATCGAGGACGGATATCCCGGATGCTCCCAGCGGCTTCAGGGCGTACAGCAGGCATGCCGCCATGCGGATGAATGTGCATAATGAGTATACCTATACCCTGGAGACCATCGTACAGGCGGGGCGTAATAAGATGGCGATCACCTCCGTGCCGGTTCGTACCAATCCGGAATTGCGGGAGTCCAGGCTTTTTCACAGTATGTGGGGCTATGTCAAGAAGTCCATGCTTACGATCCTGCGGACTTTTCTGATGTACAAGCCTCTAAGCGTGTTTACTGCTCTTTCCATTCTGTTTGGCATCATAGGCGCTTTTTTATGCATCCGTTATCTGGTCTTTGTTGTACAGGGAACCGGAGGCGGACATGTGCAGTCAGTAATCGTGGCTGTGCTGTTTATCATTATTGCTGTACAGACCTTTATGATGGGTCTGCAGGCGGATATTATTTCAGCAAACCGCCGGCTGCTGGAAGATGTGCAGTTTCGGATCAAGAAGATGGAGCTGGCGCTGCTGAATCCGGACGGAACGAAAAAGGAGGAGGAAGAGTCCCCTAAAGACTGAGCTTTTTCTGCCTGCGCAGACGGCGGAAGATTTTCAGGGAACGGATCATGTTTTCCGTCAAAAATAGATCCCTTTCTCGCTGGGAGGTATGGGAAAGAGCGGTGCTTGCCGAATCCCTGTGAAGGATCTGCAGCTCGGGGGCATATCGTGTTTTCAGGTGGTTTTCTGCGCAGAAATATGCCAGTATATCCTCCTCACAGTACATGTAGGTCTTCGGATAAAAGGCGTTATTAGGAAATTTACTGATAAATACAGGGGTAAAGATGATACAGGCTCCCTGCAGGACTACATTGTCTGCGGCCTCCTTCCAGGTATCCAGGGGCATGCCGGCCAGGGCACGCTTCTGATAAAAGGTGCGGAAGAAGGAAAAATGCTCCGACAGATGCAGAAAGGTATCCATGCGGAGAAAAGCAAGCCACAGCCTTCGATTGCGCAGCCAGCGGGACAGCTGCCGGCCGGTAATGGGATGGGGGCGGTAAGGATTCTGATGATATCCGTTGATATTCAGGATATCCGGGCCGATCAGCGCACAGCCATGACGTTCATAGGTCTGCAGCATTGTCTGCAGGAAATCGGGCTGTGAAAATTCCGTGTCATTATTGGCGATAATGACAAAATCGGAGTGAAAGTTCTCAAGGGCATAGCGGTAGCCCAGATTATTCCCCTTGGCGAAGCCGAGGTTTTGATCGGAATGCAGCAGGGTAATATGGGAAGCGGCATGATATTTCTGCCGGAGCTGCTCATAGCTGTCATTGGGGGAGGCATTGTCCACGACAATAATCTGCCAGGAAATGGCGTCCGTCTGCGGATAAGATGCGCAGATGGAATCGATGCACGCACAGGTTACCTCAAATGAGAGATAGTGTAATATGACAAAGCTGATATGGCGCATGGGGAATCTCCTTTGCTTGGCGATGATGTTATTATAATACGGGTGTTGAATAAAATGCAAGAACAAGAAAAAAAGAAGCTGCTTGTCACTGCCTCCACGTTTCCGAGATATGCGGGAGATACGGAGCCGAGATTTATCCTGGATCTGGCGGTGGAGCTGCAGAAATATTTTCAGGTTACGGTTCTGGTTCCGGCGGCGCCCGGCGCAAAGGATACGGAGGTGCTGGAGGGAATCCGGGTAGAAAGATATCATTATTTCCCCATACACAGGCTGGAAACGCTCTGCTATCCCGGTGCGATCGTCCCAAGGATCCGGGAGAAGAAGGCCAGGGCGCTGCTGGTTCCTTTTTTGTTTGCGGGGCTTTATACGGCTCTCAGAAAGAGAAGGACAGAATATGACTTTGTGCATGCCCACTGGATTATTCCCCAGGGGATTGTGCAGAGCTTTTTTTCCATGCCCTATCTGCTGACCGGACACGGCGGGGATGTGACTTCCCTAAACAGGGGGCCGGTTAAATATCTGAAAAAAAGAGCAATCAGGCGGGCAAAGCATTTTACCGTGGTATCCGAGGCGTTGAAGGAAGAAGCTCTGAGACTGTTTGCGGAACAGGAGCGGGAGCGGATAGCGGCAAAGACCGCTGTGCAGCCCATGGGTTGTCAGACAGGAAGATTTGGTGTAACCTATAGAAAGAATAATTACTGGAACCAGGGAGAGGAAAAGGTAGTTCTTTTCGTGGGCAGGCTTGCGGAAAAAAAGGGAGTAGCTTATCTGCTGGAAGCCATGCAGTGGGTGGACGCAAAGCTGGTCATTGCAGGGGACGGTCCTTTGCGGGAAGAGCTTCAGCGCCGGGCAGAGCAGCTGCCCAGGGGCAAGGTGCTCTTTATGGGGGCAAAAAGCCATGAGGAGCTGCCGGAGATCTATGCGTCTGCAGATGTCTTTGCGGCTCCCTCCGTGACGGCCAGGGATAAGGACAAGGAGGGCTTCGGGCTGGTGATCCTTGAGGCCATGGCGTCGGGCCTGCCCGTGGCGGCTTTCGCAAGCGGAGGGATCAGGGAGATCATCCGGCATGAGGAAAACGGCCTGCTGGCTCGGGAGAGGGATAGTGCGGGGCTGGCCTGCCAGATCAACCGCCTTTTGAACGACGGGGAGCTGCGCAGCAGGATCCTCCGCAATATGGAAGCCACGGTTCATCTGTATGATTACGAGAGAGTGGGAAGGCGGTATGCCGGGCTGCTACAGGAATAGAGAAGGAGGGTAAGCTTATGCGGCCCAAGGACGATCCGCTGATATCCGTTGTGATTCCGGCCTATCAGGTGGAAGACTATATCGAAGAGTGCATCGCCTCGGTATGCGGGCAGGAATATACCAATCTGGAGATCCTGCTGGTCTATAAGAAGTCCGGAGACAGGACGGCGCAGCTGTGTCGGGAACTGGCCAGGCAGGATGCCCGCATTCTCGCAATGGAATGCTCTGAGGGGGGCGTTTCCGCATCCAGGAATATGGCTCTGGAGGCTGCAAGGGGAGAGTATATCGCTTTTGTAGATGCGGATGATTATGTGGAAAAGAATTATCTGCGGCTGTTATATCAATATATGGAAAAATGTGACATCAGTATCTGCGGATTTGACAGAGTAAAACCGGATTCTGTCAAAGAAGAGCTGCTTGACGGAGACATATGTTATGAAAGGGATGCGCTGCTGGCAGATATCCTGTGCAATAATGCGGTGGGCGGCTATCTGTGGAACAAGCTGTTTTGCGGGGCTGTGATCCGGGAGCGGAAGCTGCGCTTTCAGGAGGATCTCTCCGTCGGAGAGGATATGTGCTTTATCGTGTCCTATGTCAGGGAGATTGAGAAAGGAAGATACTGCTGCCGCCCCCTGTATCATTACCGGATCAATCAGCAGAGCACGCTGCAGAAGATGTATACCACCGGTGTGTTTGACCGGGGAAAGCTGTCCAATATGAAGGCGGCCCAGAGGATTGCAGAGCTGCTGGCAGACGAAGGCTCCGACGTGGAAAGGGCCGTCTCCTACAGGATCGTCCGCACGAGTATGTGGACCCTGTTTAATCTGCTGAAATGCAGGCACTATGACAGGACGCTGCTGAAACAGCTGCGGAAAAGCATCCGGGGAAAATGCCGGGAATACTGCAGGAACGAAAATGCCAAGGCGTTGGAAAAGATCAGCTGCATTCTTTTCCGGGCCTGCCCCATCCTTTTCTGGAAAACGGCGGCGCTGATGCTGCGGCTCCTGCCGCAGTCGGTCATCCGGAGGTATGTATCTTGTTGAAAATGCACATTAATAAAGGAGAAAGCGGATGAACATACTGATTGTAGGGACGGATGCTTCCCGATACGGCTCTGCCGTGTCCATGGCGGCGCTGGCAGGAGAATTGATCCGGCTGGGTCATCATGTGATCTGCGTAATTCCCAAGAGAGGCCCTATAGAAGAGCTCTTGCAGAGCAAGCAGGTTCCATACCGGATCATGGGTGTGAAGAAATGGATTGCCCCGCCGCAGAAAGGATTCCGCTTTGCTCTGATGAAGGGATACCGGGTGTGTGTCAATCTGCTCTCTGAGGTAAGGCTTGTCTTTCTATGCAGAAGGCATAAGATAGAAATCATGCATCTGAACACCAGTGCATCCCCCTGCGGGTATCTCTGCAGCAGACTACTGCGCCTGAAACTGGTCTGGCATATCCGGGAATTCGTGGAAGAGGATTTCGGATATCAGTTTCAGAACCGGAAGAAGGCGTACGCCAGGATTGCGGGGGCGGATGCGGTTATTACCATATCGGATGCCCTGTACCGGAAATACCGGGAGATTATCCCCGGGGACAGACTGTTTTGCATCTATAACGGAATCGATGAGAAGGTATTTTATAGGGAGGGACGGATTTTTACGGGGCCTCGGGTCGTGATTGCGCACATTGGGCGGTTTCATGAGAATAAGGGGCAGGCAGAGCTTCTTGAGGCCTGCCGGATCTATGAGGAAAAATATGGAGAACTGCCTTTTCAGATATGGATCATCGGCTCGGGGGAAAAAAACGATAGGGAATATCTGAAGAGAAAGGCGGAGTCCATAAGGGGGGAGGTTGTATTTCAAGGCTTTTCCGATCATGTAGAGGAGCTGCTGCCCCGGATAGATATCGTGGTGGTCAATTCCAGATGCGAGGCCTTCGGAAGGGTGGCCGCAGAAGCGATGATGGCGGGAAGGCTGGTAATCGGAACCCGAAGCGGCGGGATCCCGGAAATCACAGGCGACTGCGGGCTGCTGTATGATTTTGGGAATGCGGCGCAGCTGGCAGAAAGGATTTCCCATGCATTGGCGCACAGGGAAGAGGCGGTGCAAATGGCAGAGCGTGGGAGAAAAAGGGCGCTTGCGTTGTTTACAGCCGGGAGAAATGCGGGTGAGATCAGCGCCTTATATGAGAAGATAAAGAAATGAGAGTGATGATATGCGTTTGATAGAGGACTTAAAAAAATACAATGAATATACGGTTTATTCTGCCAAGGCGGAACTGAAATCAGAGGTGGTGACCTCCTATCTGGACTGGATCTGGTGGATCCTGGAGCCGCTGCTGACCATGGTGATCTATGTGATCGTCTTCGGTTATATCTTTCAGGCCAGCGAGCCCAATTTTCCGGTGTTCCTGTTTATCGGGATTATCATGTGGAATTTTTTCAGCAAGGTGATCAATTCCAGCACCACGATTGTCAAGAGCAACCGGGGAATTGTCTCCAAGGTGTATTTGCCCAAGTACCTGCTGCTGGTGAGCAATATGTATAAAAACGGATATAAGCTGTTGTTCGGCCTGTTGGTGGAGATCGTGATGATGATGGTGCTCCGGGTGAAGATCAGCCCCTGTATCTTGATGGCAATCCCCATATTTGCCGTATTTTTTCTGTTCTGCTTTTCCGTGTCCACGATCCTGCTGCATTTCGGCGTATATGTGAATGATCTGTCCTATGTAGTGAGCATTATGCTGAAATTTGTCATGTATTTGACTGGTGTCTTTTACTCCATAGAGAACAGGATACCGGGGACTGCCGGTAACATACTGGAACGGTGCAATCCGGTAGCGTTCCTGATTTCCGCCATGCGCAAAGTCATGATCTATCAGGAGATGCCGTCCCTGCTGTGGCTGGGGATCTGGTTTGTCTTCTCAGCGGTGCTGGCGGTGATCGGAATCCGTCTGATTTATAAAAACGAAAACAGTTATGTAAAGGTGATATAGGATATGACATCAATCGAAGTAAAGGATCTTGTAATTTCATACCGGCCCCTGAATAATGTCTCGATTCAGAAGGATCTGTTCAGAAGAAAGAAAAAAAGCAAACCGTTCATTGCCGTGAACCATGTCTCCTTTGAGGTTGAGCAGGGGGAGATCCTGGGGCTGATCGGGAAGAACGGGAGCGGGAAATCCACAATACTGAAAGCCATAGCGGGAGTGTTTACGCCGGATTCCGGCACCATCGACTTAAAGGGACAGAGTGTGGCGCTGCTGTCCATCGGTGTGGGCTTTAAGCCGGAGATGACCGGAAGGGAAAATATCTATATAGCAGGGCTGCTGCTTGGCTTTTCCAAGGCGGCCATTCAGGAGAAGGAAGCGGCGATTGTGGAGTTTGCGGAGATCGGCAGCTTTATCGATATGCCCGTAAAGACTTATTCCAGCGGTATGTACTCCAAGCTGGCATTTGCCATCACTGCTATGCTGGAAACGGATATTATCCTGATTGACGAAGTCCTGAGCGTGGGTGACGAACGTTTTAAGAAGAAAAGCTATGAGAAGATGAAGGAGCTGATCAACAGCAAGGAGCGGACTGTTGTAGTGGTTTCCCACAGCCTGTCCACGCTGAAGGAGCTGTGCAGCAGGGTGTTGTGGCTCAATGACGGAGAGATCGTCAGGATCGGGGATACGAATGAGATCCTGGAAGCCTATCAGGAATATATGAGAAAATAGGGTATTGTACTTTAGTATGTTTCCTGTATAATAGAAAAGGATGGCGAAGTATGACAGACCGGGAAAGATGGGAACAGATAGAAGCAGATCAGCGGGAATTAAAAGAACAGCTGAAAGCTTTGGACAGGAAACTGGATGGCCTGAGAGACGCTGCCGGGATACTGAAAAGGGATTCGGCTTCCTTAAAGGAAGGGCAGAGGAGCTCTTTCAGGAATCTGGAGAAGAAAGTTAATGACCTGGAGAGCCTGAGGGAGAAAGCAGAGTTCCTTGCAGCAGAACAGGAAAAGAAGGCAGAAGCCCTGGCAGCGGAACTGGATAAGAAGGCAGAAGCCTTGGCAACGGAACTGGAAAAGAAGGCAGAAGCCTTGGCAACGGAACTGGATAAGAAGGTAAAAACACTGCCGGAGATCTTGGAAAAGCGGTTTTCCGGAATGGAAAAACGGATAGAAGAGACGCAGAAGGCTATGGATCAGAGCCGGGAGATGGAGAAAATCCTGGCGGCGCTGCGGCGTGCCGATGCCAAGCTGGACAAGCTTAGGGATGCCTCAAGGATGATCCATAGAAAAGTCAGCCGGTTAAGTGAGGATATCCTATATACCAATGATACGGAGAGAAAGAAGATTTCTTCCTTTTACGAGATGTATGAATCCCCGGACTTTACGGAGAAGTTTCTGAAGCTGATCAGCGGACTTAAGCGGGAGGATGTATGCGAGATTGTAAAGATCATTGCCCGGCAAAAGCTGATCAGGGAGGAAACGGCTGAAGGGTATGATCTGTTCAGCCGGGAGGAAAAAGAAAAATTATATGAAATGCGGCAGTATATGAAGACGCATACCCTGCAGATCAGCGATAATCTGTTCTGTTATGAGAATTACCTCATGCCGGTGAAGCATTTTGAGGCCAGCGTATTTTATTATAAGCACGGAATTGAGTGCGTAGGAGACTGCTCTTTCTTAGAGGGAAAGGATATTCTGGATGTGGGAGGCTTTTATGGGGATTCCGTCCTGGTGTTCGGAGAGCTTCCCTGCCGGACGATTTATTCCTTTGAGGCGATTGCAGAGAATTTCAGAATTCTGAACCGGACATTGGAACTGAACGGAGTCCGTAACTGTGTGCCTGTAAGAGCAGCGCTTGGGGATACGAATGGTGTGGCACAGATGGAGACCGGTGGTTCTGCCAGCTCCTTGGTGGAAAATTATGCAAGGGAAAAGGAACAGACAGAAGAGGTTCCGATAATGACGCTGGATTCCTGGATGGAGCAGCAGGGAGATGCGGTAGACGTGGGATTGATCAAGGTGGATATTGAGGGCGCCGAGCAGATGTTTCTGCGGGGAGCAAGGAAAACCATTGAAAGATTCAGACCGGTTATGCTGCTTAGTATTTATCACAATGCCAGTGATTTCTTTGAGATCAAGCCGATGGTGGAGAGCTGGAACCTGGGATATCGGTTTAAAATTTATAAACCCTGCGACAATACTGTGTCCAGAGAGGTGCTGCTGATCTGTGAGGCAGGCTGAAAACAGAGATATTATTACAGGTAGGCCCATAAGATTATATTTGCTATAACGAATGAACGAAGCCTATGAGAGGATAGGAAGATGAAAAAAGAGAGGAACTCGAGTTTCGAATTGCTGCGGATTATCTGCATGTTAAGTATTATAGCGCTTCATATGTCGACCCAGAGCGGTATCAGTAATTATAATACGCCGATTTCGAGGTTATTTTATCTTTTGTGCAGAAATTATGGAAGAATCGCATGCAACGTTTTTACGATGATAGGCGCTTATTTTCTGGTGGATTGTAAATTTGAGATGCGGAGGATTACGAAAATATGGTTTACATTAATAACCTATTCTATCCCGCTTACCATTCTTTGTATTTTTCTGCCGGTGGAGATAACATCAGCACAGATATTACAGGGGTTTTTCCCCTTTATCAATGATATACTTTGGTTTGGCAGTACCTATATGATTCTGCTGTTTATCTCACCGATGCTGAATCTGCTGCTGCACAGGCTTGATGAGAAGCATCTGAAAATACTGATTATCCTGTACGCAGTTCTGGTAATGTTTTATCCGACATTTACAATGTCCAAGGGAAGGACATTCAATAGTGGGATCTATGCATTTATTCTGGACTACATGGTAGTCGGATATATGAAAAGAAAGAATTTGTTTCACGATAAAAAGAACATCCTGCGGCTGTGCGGAATAGGCATACCCTTGCTCGTCCTGGTTCTTCGGTATCTATGTGCAACTAAAGGGTTGAAAGACTACATGTTTTTCCAGTGGTTGGAAAAGTATTTGGCTTTTTCCCTGAGCGAATTAAAGAGTCTGCCGAATTTCCTGTCCGCATTAGGCATTTTCGGCATTGCTGTAAATCTGCATATTGGAAACAGCAAGATCATTAACAGGTTTGGCGGGGCTACCTTTGGGGTCTACGTCATTCATCAGGTACCGGTGTTTTTAACTTATCTGTGGAATGGTATCTTTGCAGGGCAGAGTTATAAGAATTCCGAGTATAATCTGTTATATGCATGTTTTATGATATTTGCAACATTTTTGGTATGCAGTGTTATTGAAATGGTGAGAACGGCAATATTTAAAAATACAGTGGAAAAAATTAAGAGGTATAATCACCTGATGGATTGGTTTAATTCTGTTTTTCGCAGGATAGAGGAGATAGGATAAAATGTATACAGCAGCGTGATTACAAAGAGAAATGAAGTAAAAGGAAATACGATAGTTATAGACAATAAATGTCACGAGAGGGAAAGCAGATGAAAGACATTGACAGTACGGCAAAGTCAAGAGAAAAAATAATTCATGTGGTCATGATAGCGGATGACAATTACGCTATGCTGACTGCAGTGGCATTGACGTCTTTAAAATCGAACAAAAAGAGGACGAGCCGGTATCGGATCTATATCCTGGCAAACGGTATCAAGAAGGAGAATCAGGAAAGGCTGAATTCCTTGAGTTCACCCGATTTTGAAATGAGCATCATCGAGGCGGAGAGAGATAATCAGAGCTTTCAGAAAGAAAATCTGCATGTCAGTACGGCGGCAATTCTGAAATTTGAAATCCCCCAGCTTCTGCCGCAGCTGGAAAAGGTCATTTATCTGGATGGGGATGTTATCGTCCAGAGAGATCTGGAGCCTTTATTTGGAATGGATATCCATGACCGGTATGCTGCCGTGGTAAAGGATATTGTTCCGCTCTTGGTGCACAAGCAGCCCATTGTCAAGAAACTGGGCATCAGTCATAAATACTATTTCAATTCCGGTGTAATGCTGCTCAACCTGAAGAAAATACGCCAGGACAATCTTACGGAGAAGCTTTATGATTACCGGGAGAACGGGATCAACTATTTTATGGACCAGGATGCATTGAATGTGTGCTTTGCGGAAAACGTAGAGTACATATCACCCTATTTTAACCTGGTTGCCAGTGCCCTGGAGAGAGTAGAGAGGAAGACATATGCGGAATTCTATGAAATTCCGTATTATAAGGCAGATAAAAAATATATTGACAGTGCGTATATCCTGCATCTGGCGGGGGCGGAGAAGCCATGGAAAAAATATAAGAAGTATTTGACAGAGGCCTTCGTCCGCTACTATAAGAAATCGCCGTATCAGAATGTAAAACTGGAGATTGAAAAGCAGAGCCTGAAGGAGAAGCTGCATATTGCCAAGGAAAGAGCGGTTCTATGGCTGAAGGGGACAAAGCTGGGTAAAACGGCATTTGCCCACAGGAGCATGGAGCTGTACAGAAAGCTGAAGAGGAAGCTGGCAGCAAGAAAGAACCGGAGTAAGATGGATCAGGTCTCCGGCAGCGGTGACAATAAGGATTATAAGCTGTTGGTGGAGGCTCTGAAACAGCAGAAAAAGGAATTTGATTCTCTGAAGAAGAAATATGTGAAAATGGAAGCTGATCTGAAATATCTGATGAAGATACAGCAGAGGATGTCCGAAGGAATCAATAAGGATAAGGTCTCCAGTGAGATCGAGAATTTCAGGGGGTACGGCGTTACTGCCGAAAAAAGACAAAAGAAGATCATTGTTTCCCTGACCTCCTACAGGGGCAGGATTTATGACGTACACTATACGATATATTCTCTGCTGAATCAGACTTTGAAACCGGACGAAGTGATTCTGTGGCTGGGCAATGATGAGAGGAATTTCCCCAATGGAGACGAGGATCTGCCGATCAAGATCCGTCAGCTGATGGAAAACGGCCTTACCGTGAGATACTGTAAGGATATACGGTCTTATACAAAGCTGGTTCCTGCCTTGAGAGAGTTTCCGGAGGATATCATTGTGACGGCGGATGATGACATCTATTATCCGGAGGATTGGCTGGAGCGCTTGTATCGGGCCTATGAGCAGGGCGGAGAAGAAATGGTATATTGCCACAGAATCCACCGGATTCAGATAGAAAACGGCAGGCTGCTGCCCTATTCCAGATGGAAGAAGGCAAGTGAGAAGGAACCGGACTCTTATCTGAATTTCCTGACAGGGGTGGGCGGAGTATTGTATCCTCCCGGGGTTTTGCACAAGGATGCCACCAATGAAGCGCTGTTTCAAGAACTGTCCCCTCTGGCGGATGATGTATGGTTCTGGGCTATGGCTGTTAGGAATAACAAGAAAATCCGTGTGATTGAGAATCCCATGTCACAGCTGACCTATGTCAATATAGCCCGGGAGCTGAATATGAACGGTGATACCACATTGATCAGTGAAAACTGCTTCCAGGATAAGAATGATGAGCAGATTGACAATGTTCTGGGGGAGTATCCGGATATTTATAAGAAGCTGATTAAGGCCGGCCACGAAAATTAGTAGAAAAAGGTTGAAATGAAAAGAATTTCCCGGTTGATTTATTTTATACGTCAAATAGGTATTTTAAAGGCTCTGCGGAGAACTCTGATATCACAGGCGGAATCTAGTAGAATGATTGGCTTTTTTTATCGGATGATAGATACAGCCTGTGTGAAAAAATATAAGGATGTATCCCGATATCAGCTTAATACGACAGAGCGTGAACAAAAGATCATAGTATCTCTGACAACAATACCGGAGCGAATAAACGATGCAGCTCTTGTGATCGGCATTATGCTATGCCAGACCCTAAAACCTGATAAAATTCAGTTATATCTGGGAAAAAGCCGGTTCGCAGGGGTTGAATTACCGCAGTTGCTCAGAGAACAGAGGAAAATGGGAGTAGAGATCTTTTGTGTGGAAGATCTGAAACCCCATACCAAATATTTCTATGCATTACAGAAGTATCCAAAAGATATTGTGATCACCGTCGATGATGACATCCTGTATGGAGAGAATCTGATAGAGAATCTGATGGACTCTTATCGCCAGTTTCCCAAGGCAGTATCTGCTATGCGAGTGCATCAGATTACATTTACGGATAGCGGCAGTATTGTGGGCTATAATGAATGGAAGTACTGCTGCTCTGACTATATCCGGCAGCCCCGGATGGATCTTCTGGCAACCGGTGTGGGAGGGGTACTATATCCTCCCGAAGTATTACCTCAGGAAGTGTTTCGAAAAGATATTTTTGCCGTGTATTGCCCTTATGCGGATGATATTTGGCTGAAAGTGGTGCAGGCTTTGAACGGAATCCCTTGTGTATTGGCTCAGAAACATGTGGAGACGCAATGCCTGACAGGAAGCCAGCAGAAAGGGCTGTACCATGAAAATGTACTGCAGAATAGAAATGATGTTCAGTTGAGGGCATTGATAGATTATTATCGGCAGGACAGGTATGTGGATGTGGAAAGTATGCTATATAGTGTCTGCTCATTAAACAAAAAAGCTCCCTGATTATCCAAAAGAGAAAGAAATTTTCTGACCGTGCCCTGGTGATGGAGATCGCTGAAAACCCATACCTGCAGTATTTTATCGGTGTAACGGAGTTTTCTCACACATGCCCGTTCAGAGCCTCTTCTCTGGTTGCTTTCCGCAAGAGACTTTGTCCATTTCCTGATGAAAGCAAATGCGCTGTATCTGAAAAACGCAGAGGTTACCCCTGAGCATGCGGATGATAAACCTGTTGTTTCCGAAGATGGCGAGAACATTGGCACGTTTATTCTGGATGCCACCTGTTCTCCGTCCAATATCAAATTCATGCAGAATTTCCTAAAGGAGAATGCCAGACAGATAGAACTGTTTTTCAAGCTGCTGCACAGACCTAAGGAATTCAGAACATTGAAAATAGAAGAGGGAAAAATCAGCTTTACCAGAATCAGTAGCGGAGAGCCTGCCGGAAGTGCCCAGATGAGCATCGGTCAAAGAATGGCTCTTGCATTTTCCGTGATGATTACGCTGCATATAAGGGCTGTCAATGCACCTAATTTCATCATGCTGGATGAACCCAGATTATCATAACGACTGCGGACAGTCAGATGGCAAAGTTTTTGAGGAGAAAGTTCAGCTTTTTCAGAAATGAATATTCGCATTTTGAATTATTGAGAAAAGGGAATGAGCAGACTACCATAGAGATCATTCACTATGACCCGAACCGGAAAGAAGGACAAAGAAAAGTAATTACTCAGCCTGGTGGCTGAATGCACTCTGTGAAAATGGAGCCGTATCCTGATCTTGACGAGTAATATGGGTTAAATCCAACCATCGGATTTATTTACCGCCAATCGTCGGAAAAATATTTCGCCAATCATCGGAAAACTATTGTAGAATTCATAATTATGGTGCATAATATAGACAATATGAATGAAAACGAGGTGTTCCGAATGATGAATTACAGAAAAAGAATCGCCGACGATATTTTGAAACGAAAGCTGGAAGGCAAAGGTGCGGTGCTGATTGAAGGACCGAAATGGTGTGGCAAAACTACGACTGCCGAACAGCTTGCCGCAAGTATTTTGTATATGGACGCTCCGGAGAAAAAAGAACAGAACATCGCTATGTCTGAGTTGAACCCCAAACGGCTGTTGAAAGGTGCTACTCCGAGATTGATTGACGAATGGCAGCTTGCTCCTAAACTTTGGGATGCCATTCGTTTTGAAGTTGACCATCGTGGCGAGCTTGGGCAGTTTGTTCTTACCGGTTCTGCTGTTCCCGCTGATACCAAGGAAATCACTCACTCCGGCACAGGACGCTTCACATGGCTGACAATGAGGCCTATGAGCTTGTATGAATCGGGAGATTCGACAGGTGAAGTCAGCTTAAAAGACCTGTTTGACGGAGCGACAGACATTGAAGGAGACTCCAAGCTGAGTATTGACCGTCTGGCGTTTCTTGTGTGTCGGGGTGGATGGCCGCAGGCGGTGGATATGCGTGATGAAATTGCTTTAGACCAAGCGATGGATTACTACGATGCTGTTGTTCACTCCGATATTAATCGGGCAGATAATGTGCAAAAGAATCCCGAGAGGGTTCGTAGGCTTATGCGTTCCTATGCAAGAAATCAAGGCGGTCAAGTACCAAATACTGTGCTTGCACAGGATATTGCGGCAAACGATGAAACGCCGATTAGTGAGGAAACGGTTGCATCCTACGTCAATGCACTTCGCAAAATCTTTGTTGTAGAGGATATGCCTGCTTGGAACCCCAATTTGCGGTCCAAAACCGCTATTCGCTCGTCGGATACCCGGTATTATATCGATCCATCTATCGCTGCTGCAGCTTTGGGTATCGGTCCCAACGATTTGGTAAACGACTTAAAGACGTTTGGCTTTCTCTTTGAAACGCTCTGCATCCGAGACCTTCGTGTTTTTGCAGATGCGTTGGGCGGCGGGGTTTACCACTATCGGGACAAAGACGGACAGGAATGTGATGCGGTTGTTCATTTGAGAAACGGCAGATACGGTCTTATTGAAATCAAGCTTGGCGGTGACAAGCTCATTGAGGAAGGTGCGAAAAGTCTGAAATCAATGGAAACTAAAATTGATACCGATAAGATGAATGTACCGTCTTTCCTTATGGTTTTAACGGGAACCGGCGATTACGCATATCGCCGTCAGGATGGCATATACGTGGTTCCAATCGGTTGCTTGAAAAACTGATAATAAGAGTCTAGTAAATGGTGATCTGCGTTCGGCGAAAGGGCGGCACAAAAACGGATAGTGTGGAATTCAGTATTTGCATAATCTAATAGAAATGGTAAAATAGTATCAGAGTATCTGCAGGATGATGAATGATACGAGAAAGGCATAACCTGATAAGAATAAAAGGAGGAGACGGACATTGCGTGAGCTGCTCTACTATGTAGTCGAAGTGATAGCCAGAATACATAACGGGCTCCTATCGCTCAATGACAGCTTTGAATATGATTTTACAGATAAAGAGCTGCATTTTCTGGTGATCGGCGTGCTGGGAATGGGATTGATTTTTCTGATCTATCCGATATTTAAGTGGCTTGCACAAAAGCGGCATGTAATGGTGATTGCCTGGATTTACGTATTCACGGTAATCATTGTCATTACCTTTGCCATTGAGATCGGCCAGAAAGTAACTGACAGTGGGACAATGGAATTTGCAGATATTGTATTTGGCATTGCAGGCTTTATTGCCATGTTTATGCTTTTCTCTCTGTTGAGAGGTATATATAAGGGGATAATGCGGCTAATCAAACAGTTTTCTGATAAAGGAGAACACACGGATCAACATAGGGGTTAATCGGCCTGCCGGGCAGGGAAGTCTTTTGCTGCCGCAAGGGTAAATACGTGAGAAATAGATAATAAGCATGAAGGAGAAAAGCAATGCAATACGATTATCTGATTGTGGGCTGCGGCCTGTATGGGGCAGTGTTTGCCTGCGAAGCGAAAAAAGCCGGTAAGTCCGTACTGGTCATTGAAAAGCGTCCGCACATTGGCGGCAATGTATATACGGAGGAAATTGAGGGCATCAATGTGCATGTATATGGCGCTCATATTTTCCACACGAACAATAAGCGTGTATGGGATTATATCACGCAGTATGCAGAGTTCAACCGCTTTACCAACAGCCCGGTGGCCAATTACCATGGGGAACTGTATTCCCTGCCCTTTAATATGTACACCTTCAACCGGATGTGGGGTGTGGTGACCCCCCAGGAGGCAGCGGCTAAGCTTGAGGAGCAGCGCAAGGCTGCCGGAATCTCCAAGCCCCGGAATCTGGAGGAACAGGCCATCAGCCTGGTGGGAATGGATATCTATGAAAAGCTGATCAAGGGATATACGGAGAAGCAGTGGGGGCGTCCCTGTGATCAACTGCCGGCTTTTATCATTAAGCGCCTGCCGGTGCGGCTGACCTTTGATAATAATTATTTCAATGCGAGATATCAGGGGATTCCCATGGGCGGGTACACCAGGATGGTGGAAAAGCTTCTGGAGGGAATCGAAGTACGCCTGCAGGTAAACTATTTGCAGGAGAAGCAGCAGTATGATGCCATGGCAGGAAAAGTGGTATATACCGGGCCCATCGATGCCTATTTTGATTACCGGCTGGGAGCGCTGGAATACCGCTCCGTGCGATTCGAAACGGAAGTATTGGATATGCCGAATTTTCAGGGCAATGCGGCAGTCAATTATACTGACAGGGAGACGCCCTGGACCCGCATCATCGAGCATAAATGGTTTGAATTCGGCACCCAGCCTAAGACAGTCATCAGCCGGGAGTACGCATCGGAATGGAAGCCCGGAGAAGAGCCCTACTACCCGGTCAATGATGAGAAGAACAGCTGCCTGTATGAGGAGTACCGCAGACTGGCAGAATGCGAGTCCAAAGTGATCTTCGGCGGCCGGTTAGGTGAGTATCAGTATTATGATATGGATGCAGTGATTGCAGCGGCGCTGGATCGGGCCGAGGAGGAATTCAATCGAATGTAAAGTTGCAAAAGCTGGAAGAATATAGTATAATCTGCTTATCTTATGTATAGGCTAGTACTAAACAATCAGAAAGGTTACGAATACATGAAAAATGCATTAATTACCGGAATCTGCGGTCAGGACGGTTCCTATCTGGCAGAGTTATTATTAGAAAAGGGCTATCGTGTCTATGGCCTGATGCGGAGAAAGGCCGTTGTGGACTATGGCAATGTAGAACATATTAAGGAGAAAATCCATTTTATCTATGCGGATATGACGGATGTGGTATCTCTGGTGAACGCCATGAAGGTATCCGATGCCGATGAGGTATATAATCTGGCGGCACAGTCCTTTGTAGCTACTTCCTGGGAGCAGCCCCTGGCAACGGCGCAGATCGATGCGCTGGGCGTTACCAATATGCTGGAGGCGATCCGTATGGTGAAGCCTTCCTGCCGGTTCTATCAGGCTTCTACTTCAGAGATGTTTGGCCTGGTGCAGGAGATCCCGCAGAAAGAGACTACCCCCTTTTATCCCCGCAGTCCTTACGGGGTAGCGAAGCTGTACGGACACTGGATTACGAAGAATTACAGAGAGAGTTACGGCATGTATGCCTGCAGCGGTATCCTGTTCAATCATGAGAGTGAGAGAAGGGGTAAGGAATTTGTGACCCGTAAGATCACGGATGCGGTGGCGAGGATCAAACAGGGTGTACAGGAATATGTGGAGCTGGGCAATATGGACTCCAAGCGCGACTGGGGACATTCTAAGGATTATGTATATGCCATGTGGCTGATGCTGCAGCAGGAGGCCCCGGATGATTACGTGGTTGCCACCAATGAGACCAGAACCGTCAGAGAGTTTGTGGAGACTGCTTTTGCCAAGGCAGGGATTACGGTTGAGTGGTCGGGATCCGGTGTGGATGAAGTGGGGAAGGACGCTGCCACCGGAAAGGTGATTGTAAAGGTGAATAAGGATTTCTTTCGCCCGGCAGAGGTGGATATCCTGCTGGGAGACCCTGCCAAGGCGGAGAGAGAGCTGGGATGGAAGAGAGAGATCTCTTTTGACGAGCTGGTGGAGCGTATGGTGAATATGGATATGGAGTTGGTGCGTAAAGAGATTATATATGCAAGCATTCAGTAGATGATGTTGGAGGGATAGGAAAAGGAATTCTGCAGAGAATTCCTTTTCGTGTAAAAAGCGGGAAGAGGAGCATGGCCGCTGCAGACAGCATGGCGGCAAGGATGGCGGCAGTATTGCAGGCCTGCCTGTAATACGCACGGAAAGGACAATATGTCAAAAGGACTGATAATAGGAGCTGCCGGATTTGTAGGCAGTTATCTGATTGATGAGATGTATGCCTGCGGGATGGAGGTCTGTGCCACCAAGCTGCCCCATGAGCAGCTGGAGCATCCCCATGCACAGATATATGATCTGAATATTCTGGAAAAGGAAGCGGTTGTAGCTCTTTTGATGGAGATAAGGCCGGATTATATCTTTCATCTGGCAGCACAGAGCTCGGTGGGATTATCCTGGAAAAACCCCGGTCTGACTGTGGATGTGAATATCAAGGGGAGCATTAATGTGATGGACGCAGTGAGGGAGCTGTATTACAAGCCCCGTGTATTGCTGATCGGCTCCGGCGAGGAGTATGGACATATCCGTCCCGGTGAGACGCCGATCCGGGAAGAGAATCTGCTTCGGCCGGGAAATATTTATGCGGCTACCAAGGCCTGTCAGAATATGATAGGCAGTATCTATGCCAGAGCTTATGATATGCAGCTGATGATGGTGCGTTCCTTTAATCACATCGGTCCCGGGCAGGCGCCGATGTTTGTGGTGTCGGATTTCTGTAAGCAGGTGGCGGAGATTGAAAAGGGGCTGCGGGAACCGGTGATGTATGTGGGGAATCTGGCGGCTAAGCGTGATTTCACAGATGTGAGGGATGTGGTGAAAGCATATGTAAAGCTCATTGTGCAGGGGGAGCCGGGGGAGACCTATAATATGGGCTCAGGACATGCAGTGGAGATCCGCAGGATCCTGGACATGATCACCTCCATGTCGGAAAAGGAGATTCGCGTGGAGACCGACCCGAACAAGATCCGTCCGGTGGATGTGCCGATCATTGAAGCGGACATCACCAAGCTGCGTGAACTGACGGGATGGCAGCCCAGGATCCCGCTGGAGCAGACGATCCGGGAGACTCTGGATTATTGGCGCCGGAACGTATAAAAGGCATGTCCCGCCCGCCAGCGGCTTGCCGGTGAAAGGCATGGGGTCAGGGACCGGCGGTGGGAAAAAGAGTAACGCAGTAGGGCAGGATGAGCCTGCAATTTGTGTGGAGAGGTAAGCGGCATGATTAAGAAAGAAGAGTTATTTGCGACAGAGGGGATGACAAGTTCGGATCGCAGTCTGCATACACCGAGCAATTTTGCCCGCCGGAATCTGCTGTATGTACAGGAAGTAGGAAGGCTGAAGAGCTTAAGACCGCACAGATGCGTGCGGGAGAAGCTGGAATCCTATCTGTTCATGCTGGTGCTGAAGGGAAGAGGCAGTCTGGTGGCAGGGGGCAGAGAATTTGAGCTGCAGGCAGGGGACTGTGCTCTGATCGACTGTATGGAGCATTATGAACATATCAGCGATGAGCAGGATGGATGGGAATTGGCCTGGGTGCATTATTACGGGAATACCGCTCAGAATTTCTATGAGCTGTTTCACAAAGCAAACGGCGCAGTACCGGTGTTTTCCATTACCGATATTGAGCAGTGGAATGAACTGATCGGGCGGCTGATGGGTCTGCAGAATGACCGGAGCATGCTGGCGGAGCTGCAGTGCGGTGAATTGCTGCTGCATCTGCAATATCAGATCCTGCAGAATCTGTCGGATTCCAGTGGGCTGAAGGATGAGCAGGAAAAACAACTCTTGGACAGCGTGCGGGAGTGGCTGAATGAGCACTATGCTGAGAAGGATGTACCGGGGGCATTGGCCCTGGCTTTTTCCCAGAGACCTGAGGAACTGGACAGCTCCTTTGCACAATACTATGGAATCCATATAGAGGAATATGTGGACAGCCGGCGGTTTAATGCGGCAAAGGAGCTTTTGCGGTTCAGCATCAGGCCGGTGGAAGAGGTGGCGTCACTGTCGGGGATCAGTGATCTGGCTTCCATGCAGCAGATGTTTCAGGAGAAGGAGAATATGACGGCCCAGGAGTACCGGCAGAAGTGGGCGCAATGGATCCGATAACAGAAAGGGGAATGCAGAAAGATGAATCTCATATTACTATCAGGAGGCAGCGGAAAGAGGCTGTGGCCCTTATCCAATGATATCCGTTCCAAGCAGTTTATCAAGATGTTCCGGAATGAGGAGGGCGAACTGGAGTCCATGCTGACCCGGGTATTCCGGCAGATTGTATCGGTGGATCCCGAGGCAAGAGTCACTATTGCAACCAGCAAAAAGCAGGCCAGCACCATCAAGAACCAGCTGGGAGACAGGGTGAATATCTGTGTGGAGCCCCAGCGGAGGGATACCTTTCCGGCGATCTGCCTGGCAGCCGCCTATTTGCATGACGAGCTTCAGGTTTCGGAGGAAGAGCCGGTGGTGGTATGCCCGGTAGACCCCTATGTACAGGATGATTATTTTGAAGCCCTGAAGCGCTTGTCTCAGCTGGCGCAGCAGGGAGAGGCCAATCTGACGCTGATGGGGATCGAGCCTACCTATCCCAGTGAGAAATACGGCTATATTATACCGGTTACGTCGGATCCGGTCAGTACGGTAAGCACCTTTAAGGAGAAACCGGATGAGGAGACCGCCAGGGCCTATATTGCCCGGGGGGCACTCTGGAATGGGGGGGTATTCGCCTTTAAGCTGGGATATTTGCTGAAGCGTGCCCATGAGCTGATTACGTTTACCGACTATCAGAATCTGTTTGCTATCTATGGGGAGCAGAAGAAGATCAGCTTCGACTATGCGGTGGTGGAGCAGGAGAAGCATATCCAGGTGCTGCGGTATCCGGGGGAATGGCTGGATCTGGGCAGCTGGAATACCTTTACCGATGCCATGGCCTCGGAAACCATTGGTAAGGTAATTCTGGACGACCACTGTAAGGATACCCAGGTGGTGAATGAACTGAATATCCCGATCCTGTGTATGGGCTGTGAGGATATGGTGGTGGCTGCCAGCGTGGACGGCATCCTGGTATCCACCAAGAGCCGCAGCGCACACATCAAGCCCTATGTGGAGGCTATCGAGCAGCAGGCCATGTATGCGGAGAAATCCTGGGGAAGCTTTACCGTGCTGGATGTACAGGAGGACAGTATGACCATCAAGGTGGTGCTGCTGCCCGGACATAGGCTTTCCTATCACAGCCATCAGCATCGCAACGAGGTGTGGACGGTGATGAGCGGCCAGGGCTGTGTGGTAATCGACGGGATGAAGCGAGTGGTCAGACCCGGGGATGTGATTACCATGCCGGCGGGCTGTAAGCATACCGTCATTGCGGATACGGAGCTGAAGCTGATGGAGGTGCAGCTGGGCACGGAAATCAGCGTAGAAGATAAGCAGAAGTTTGATGAGGAAGAATAGGACGGAGATATCAATAGGTAGAAGAAAGCCCCATGGCCATGCGGCCATGGGGCCTTTCCCACCGAAGCGTCAGGTTAAAGCATCTATCTCCTCCTGCGTCAGATCCCGTACATAGATCCAGTCGGTGATGAATTTATCGGTGGTATAATTGTATAAGCGCTTGTACAGCTTATTGCCAAATACATCATAAACCCATCCCACAATTTCGGCCTGGGGTTCGATCGTTTCATTGCCGTTGCCTGTTGCTGCCTCAACTTGCATGGTGCATGTAGGGGTTATAAGAAAAATAGAAAGGCACAAAATCACTAATAAACTGAGCTTATGGGTTCTTTTCATGGTAATCCTCCTCGCTTGAATAGATATTTTGACATAATGGGTAATAATCCAAAGTGTCTGCAGTCTCTAGATAAATATCGTTGTAATAGATATCATATGTATTATTATTGTTAATGATGATATAAAAGTCGCTGCTGGATGTGGCGATGCATGAATCCTCTATTTCAGGGCGAACATAATATATCTCCCCAATAAAGAGATAGGACAGGATATACACTCCAATTATGAATGCCGACAGAGCAGCTCCCATTCGGTAATTCGGCTTGTGATCCTGGTTCTTCGCCAGCTGGATACGCTTATAAAGGGTGCTCTTGATATCCCCAAAGTATCCGATGAATTGGCGGGATAACCTGATGGACCGGTCAGTCCTCCGGGCATAGAAAAGTATGCTGCCCAGATAGTCATAATCCGTATCGGGATCGCCTGTGAGTATGGAATCATCCACCCGCATCTCCATCGTAGCGCTGATATGGCGGTACAGCTGATGGCTGAAAGGATTCCACCAATAGACGATGACCAGCAGATTGATCAGCGCCTTGAGCCAGAGATCATGGTGCACATAATGGTATATTTCGTGGCGCAGGGCATACTGGCCATTGATATCCAGGGGGGCATCCGTCTCAGGGAGCAATATCACGGGGCGTCTCAGGCCGGTGATCGACGGGATGAGACATTTGGAACTGGTGAGAACCCGCAGGCGCTTTGCCTGCTTCTCCGTGCAGAATTCCCGGATTATGGATGCGCAGACCTCATGGGAAGTGATATCTGTGTACTGCGTGCAGATGTTTTTCTTCTGCTTTTGGAGCTCCTGCCAAAACCAGACGGTATTGACCAGGATCCCGACAAACCAAACCATACAAAAAAGCGACCAGATAGAGAACTCAATTCCCCCAATCGTGTACGGACGCCGAAATACAATCAACACATTAGAAAGTATCCTGGGAAGCGGTACCGTCTTGGTTATGGGCAATTCCAGAGGAATCAGCAGACGCAAGAGAATTACCGCACAGAGCACAGCCAACAGCTTGTAACCGATATCCAGCAGCAGATTCGTCTTACGAAAGCATAATGTGATGAGAACCAACAGTAAATTGCTTACCAGCACTGCCGTAAGCACTGTTGAAAAACTGAAATCAATCATTATCTTTGGCTCCTATTTTTTTCTTTTGCGAATCTCTTCCAGTAAATTCTCCAACTCTTTGATATCCTCAGATCTTCTGGAATCATCCTCATCCATATCGAACATACCGGCAACAGCAGCTCTCTTGCTGATGATGGTGCGGAAGCTCTTGTAATCATTCAGGAACTTCTCTGTGAGTACCTCTTTGGATTTCTCGGTGGCGCTAAAGGTTCTGCTCAGCACGTTGCCGCTGTGGGTTACTCCCTGCACTTCAACCAATTCGGCGGAAAGCAGCTTGCGCAGCACAGCCTGAACGGTACTCTGCGTCAATTCGCTCCCGGAATTGACGATCTCGGTGGAAGTCAAAGCATGGTCGGATTCATGCAGAATCTTCAGGACTTCCAGTTCTCTTGGATTCAATTTCATAATAATCTCTCCTTTTTTATAGTTTTTAGATAAATATAATTATAATACAATGTCTGAAATTCTGCAATATCAGACATTATTTTCCTTTAAAAAAATTTTTTTTGAAAACTGAAAGTTTGGATATAATAAAATAATACATTGATTTACCGCTACACATAAATAATATAATAGCTTTTCGAAAGAAAAAAGTCAAATAGTTATTCAGGGCTGCATGAAAAGGAATAGATGACAAGCAGCAATAAAAATGCTAAAATAAAACATATGTATTACAAGTATATATTGAGAAGGGGAAGGCGGATGTCCTTTGAAAAATCGCATATACTGATCCTTATCGGACTTCGCCGGATCTGGCGCACATAAGAAAGGCTATCAGGATGGCAAAGTCCCGACCGGTGAAATAAAAAGGAGATATGACAATGAACAAGAGAATTCTCTATACCCTATGCTTTGTGGCGCTGAATGCACTGGATTTTGTGCGCAATACGCAAAACGGCGATGCCTGGAGCGTAGCGGTTAATGCCACAGGACTGGTAATGCTGGCGATTCTCGCCTCCGCCAGGCCGTTTCAAAAGCTGCTGACACCCGGCAAAGTCATCTGGACGCTGGCGTGTGCCGGTATATCCGTATATGCACTGCTCAGTATACGTTCCACCGGCATGGATGTCTTCATGGGAATGTATGTATGGACATTTGTGCTGGCAGTCGCCAATATCTGGTGGATTGCTGTTTTTCTCGTGGAAACGGGGAAAAAGATATGGCTGGAGAAATCCCTGCGGATCCGGCCGGGTAAGCTGGGAACCCTGTGGCTGGTGCTGACAGCGTTTATGACCTTTTCCAGAAGCGGCAGGGTGTGGCCCATATGGTTTCTGGCGATGTTTGGCATGTTTTACCTGACCGAATATGAAGAACAGGATATGCAGGCGTTGGCGGACGGATTGGTGGACGGTACGATTCTGTCTTTTTTTGCCCTGCAGATTTTTGCCTATGGGTTCCGTCCCTATGATGTGGTGCGGTATGTGGGAGCCTTTGCCAACAGCAATATGGCAGCGCTGCATTATCTGACCGTATATGCGGCGATTCTGATGAAGCTTCATATCCTGCAGAAAAAGGGAGCCTCCCGGTGGTGGAAGCTGTTTTATCTGGCAGGCGCCTGCGGCATGCTGGGCTTTATGTTCCTGACTATGGGCAGAACCTCCTGGGGGATCGCCATCGTCCTCACCATCGTCTATGGAATCCTGGTGATGCGGCGCATTTGGCAGCAAAAGTGGCGCCAGGTTATCCTTCGGGGGGCTGCGCTGGGCCTGGGAGCCGTGCTGCTTTTCCCGGCGGTATTTGCCTCTGTGCGCTGGCTGCCGACGATCCTGCATCATCCTATCTGGTTTCTGGACGAGTACAGTGTCAACAAGGTGCATTCCTTCGATCCGGCGGATTCCTGGAAATATGTGGAGATGGATGAATTTCTGGAGACCGTGCTGGGCAGGATCTGGGGAACCTTTCAGAGCAGTGTGAAGGATCCCCTTGTGCTGGTGGCAGAAGCGGCGGAGCCGCAGCAGGAGCTAAGTCAGGAACAGCAGCTGCAGGAACCGGATCAGGGACAGCAGGAACAAGAGCAGGAGCTGGAGCTGTCCGGCCCCGGGGAAATGGATACCTCGCTGAATATCCGTCTCAGCATCTATAAGGCTTATTTCCGGGATCTGAATCTGCTGGGACATACCCAGAATGAAGGGATGTACCAGTTCAGTGATCTGGAATATCATGCCTGGCATGCGCAAAATCTGTGGCTGGAGGTAGCATACCGCTACGGTATCCCCGCCGGGATTCTGTTTGTCTTCATGACGATATACCTCCTGATCCATCATTTCCGCAGGCTAAAGCACTCTCCCTCTCTTTCCAGGGCGGTGATCCCTCTGTTGGTCTGTCTGGTGTTTTTCGGGTATGGCACCATGGAACTGGTATGGAATACGGGGCAATATATTCTGACGCTGTTTTTTATCGTACAGCACCCCGGATTCTATGGCCGAGCTGCTGCCGGCACTTCCTCCACAAGATAAATTGCAATTTCACGGCGCCTATGCTATAATATGGAAAAATATGCACAAGCTATTACAGAGAATGATATAGAAAGGGAAATGGTATGCTGAATCATAAATCAATCCTGATAACAGGGGGAACGGGGAGCTTTGGCAAAGCGTTCACCAGATATGTGCTTGAAAACTATGATCCGAAAAAGATCATTATCTATTCCCGGGATGAATTCAAGCAGTTCATTATGCAGAACGAATTCAAGGAGTATGCGCCCAAGCTGCGTTTCTTTATCGGAGACGTGCGGGACAAGGAGCGGTTGACCCGGGCGTTTGAGGGTGTGGACTATGTGATCCACGCCGCAGCTTTAAAGCAGGTGCCCGCCTGTGAGTACAACCCTGCAGAGGCGATTAAGACCAATATTCACGGCGCTCAGAATGTGATTGATGCGGCGCTGGATACCGGGGTGAAGAAGGTCGTGGCGCTGTCCACGGACAAGGCGGTGAATCCCGTAAACCTGTATGGGGGCACTAAGCTGGTGTCGGACAAGCTCTTTATTGCAGCCAACGCCTACGCTGGCGGCAAGGATGTATGTTTTTCCATTGTGCGTTACGGCAATGTGGCGGGGAGCCGGGGCTCCGTGATTCCCTTTTTTCACAATATCATCAAAAACGGCGGAACGGAGCTGCCGATTACGGACTACCGCATGACCCGCTTCTGGATCAGCTTAAGACAGGGCGTAGAATTGGTCATCAAGGCTCTGGAGGAAGCCAGAGGCGGAGAGACCTTTATCTCCAAGATTCCCTCTTTCAAGATCACGGATCTGGCCCAGGCCATGCTGCCCGGCTGTCAGATGCCGGAGGTGGGCATTCGCGAGGGGGAGAAGCTTCATGAGATCATGATAACCGTGGAGGATTCTCTGCATACCTATGAGTATGATAAGCATTTTATCGTATATCCCCAGATGGTATGGAGCGACAGACAGCGGGTGGCGCCCACCGGCAGGAAGGTGGCTGAGGGCTTCTCCTACAGTTCCGGCAACAATACCCAGTGGCTGAGCGTGGAAGAGATTCGGGAGCTGCTGAAAACCGTGGAGCTGGAAAAATAGAAGAACAAAAAAGGGAGCTGTTTCACAGTAGCTGGTGTGGCAGCTCTTTTTGCAATCAGTGCGCAGCAGGCGTACAGAAACAGGAACGGAACTTGGAACTTGGAAAAGAGAAAACAACAATTCATAAAATACTTGTATATGCTTTACCCCATGATCCTGCTGCTTTATCCCCTGCGGCATATCCGGGTGGGGGCGGAGTGGTGGGATACGGGCTATAATTATGCGAATTTCACCTATATGGACCGGGTGGATCCCATGTGGCTGTTCAGTACCTATCTGGGAAATGCGCTGGGGCATTTGTTTACCCTGCTGCCCGGCGGCTCTGCCATGCTGGGACTGAATCTGTACACCGCTCTGACGGTAAGCCTGCTGGCTCTGGGGGGCTATTATTTCTTCACCCGCAGAGTCGGACTGCCCAGGACGCTGAC
Source organism: uncultured Acetatifactor sp. (assembly GCA_944381545.1). GTDB lineage: Bacteria > Bacillota > Clostridia > Lachnospirales > Lachnospiraceae > Acetatifactor. The sequence continues at coordinate 31,201 of CALWLO010000003.1, forward strand.
TTTTTGGGGCGAGCTATTGGCAATCAGCTTCTGCTGGTGCCCTACCGCACTGCTGTATAATTATCTGACCTATGTATTGCTGGGAGCGGCAGCGGTGCTGCTGTATGAGGCTTTGTCCGGGAAGCATCAGAAGTCCTGCCGGTTTTTTGTGGCGGCAGGGGTATGCCTGGGAATCAATGTCTTTGTACGATTCTCCAATCTGGCACAGATGGCCCTGATCCTGGCGGTATGGGCCATGGCGCTGATCCGCCGCCAGAAGCTGGGCCGAACCGTAAAGCAGACCCTGCAGTGTCTGGCCGGGTATCTGCTGGGGCTGGGTGCGGGCTTTGGCGTGATTGCGCTCCAGTACGGCCCCCTGGCTTATGTACAGGGCATTATGCGGCTGCTGTCCATGCCCTCCGAGGCTTCGGACTATACCATTTATTCCATGGTGGTGCAGCAGCTGCGCAATTATCTTCAGAACGGCATCTGGCTGGGGTATCTGGCGCTTATGGCGGCGCTGGGGCTGCTGATCTATGCGCCGCTGCCCCGGAGAGGAAAGCGGGTCAAGTATATCCTCTATGGGGCCTGCGTGATCTGGGGGGTTGCTGATTTGCTGCAGGGAGAGATCACCTGGAAATCCGGCGCTAAGCTAGCCGGCCTGTTCCTGGTGCTGGGACTTGTCGTATATGATTTCCGCCAATGGAAGCGGCTGAAGGATATCGGGTATGTGGCCTGTATTTTCTGCGGCTTTTATTACCTGATGCTGCAGAATATGTTCAACCTGAAATACAGCACCAAGCTCAGCGCCTTTCAATGGGGAGTATGCCTGCTGACGGCTACCTTGGCGGCGGGGCTGGTGACCATCTTCCGGAAAAAGGCCGGGGAGCAGGAAAAGCTCCTGTGCGGTCTGGGGATATTGGTGATTCTGATCACTCCGCTGGGCAGTAATAATCATCTGTATGCCTCCATCAACAATCTGTTTCTGGTGGCGCCCTTTACCCTGTGGCTGCTGGTGCGATTCCTGAGATGGCTGCCGGAGACCGTAAGCTGGGGGGAAAAGAAGAGAGCCGGGCTTAACTGGTTCCCGGTGAAGGCCATGCTGGCCTGTATCCTGCTGATGATAACGCTGCAGGGCGTTTTATTTGGCTGGTTCTATGTGTTTTCCGAGGGAGACGGCGGGGAGAATCTGCATACGGAGATAGCCGGTAATACGGTGCTGAAAGGCATACTGACCTCTCCCGAGCGGGCGGAGGCCATCAGCTCCGTTTCTGCCTATGTAGAGCAGGAGGGGCTGGCAGGGCAGGAGGTCATCCTTTACGGACAGATTCCGGCCATGTCCTACTATCTGCAGATGCCCTTTGCCATTACGGCCTGGCCGGATCTGCGTTCCTACCAGTACGAGGTGATGGCGGCACAGCTAGAAGAGCTGGCCGGAGAAATTGACCGGGGAGTACGGGACAAGCCGGTGCTGCTGTTGGAGAAGCGCCAGGGAAGCTATCTGGTGGGAGGCAGCGAGGCACTGGAGGCATTGGGAGTGTCCCCTCAGAATATCCGGGAGATTGCCGGTGACCGCAAGCTTGGTCTGCTGGCGGACTGGATGGACACTTATGCATATGAGCTGACCTTTGAAAATGCGAAGTTTCTGTTGTTTCGGGCGCCATAAAGCAGGACAACAACCATATTTCTATTTAGGCAGTATCGCAAGCAGGCTTGCGATATGCATGGGGATTATGATGAAGAGAAATACAGAGAAAACAGAACGCTATAAGGAGATCGCAGCCTGGGGGCTGCTGGCAGCAGTCCTTCTGATGCTGGTGCTGCTGAATGTTTTATGGGGGGATCACTGGATCGATTCCGATATGGCTGCGGAGATGGTTTTTTCCCGGCTGCTGGCCCAGGAGGGCAAGTGGATCGCCACGGAGAACTGGTATTATTCCACGGAGTTTCGGGTGCTGTACACCCAGCTGATTATGACCCCGCTCTTTCATGTGCTCAGTGACTGGCATGTGATCCGGGTCATTACCAATATGATTACCTATCTGCTGATGCTCGGCGCTTATTTTTATTGCATGAGGCCTCTGAAGATCCGCAGGACTGTGGTGGTGTTCAGCGCCGTGATCCTGCTGCTGCCCTTTTCGGAGACCTTTGTGACCCATATGCAGATGGGCAATACCTATATGTGGCATGTGATCCTGATCCTGCTGGCCTTTGGCATGTTCCTGCGGCTGGCGGGGAGGGATGGCCAAGGAAAGCTGTCCCGGATCCTGACCGGAATTCTCTATGTGGGACTCAGTATGGTCTGCGGCCTCTCGGGGGTGCGGTACATGCTGGCGCTGCAGGTTCCTCTGTGCATCACGGCGGGAGTTTATATCCTAAAGAGCGGGGAATTTGCCCGGCTGCGAAAGGAGTTCTCCCCCGAAAATCCATGGCGGCAGCTTCACAGCGTACTTTCCGGGGAGAGGCTGGCTTACCTGGTATACAGTCTGCTGGGACTGACCGCCGCCGGGATCGGCTATGTGATGAATGTGGCGGTGCTGGGTAAGAGGTTTCAGTTTCAGATGTATGACGCCACCAATTTTATCAAGGTCTTTCAGGGTGTGCTGCTGGAGCGGATCCAGGATACCATAGGGAATCTGCTGCAGCTGTTTGGTTATATCGAGGAAAAGGGCTTTTTATCCATCCGGGGGCTGATCTCCCTGCTGGCCTTTGGATTTCTGGCGGGCATTGTATTTCTGACCGTGCGCTGCAGCAGACTGCTGGCAGAGGAATGGAAGAAATGGGAGGCAGAGGAAGAAAAGGGAGGGCGCCAGGCCGGACGAGGAAGCATGCAGCAGGCAAAACAAGAAAGCATGCAGCAGGAAAAACCGGCAGATCAGACCAAGCAGCAGCGGAAGATCCTGGCCCACAGCCGGTTTATTCTGTGGTTCTTTGTCACGGCCTTTGTTTTAAACACCTTTGTGTTCCTGTTCACCACCAGCACTATTGTAGCCAGATATTATATCACCGTTTTCCTGTTTGTGCTGCCCCTGCTGTGCATCTACTTTACCTATGAAAAGCTCCCGCTGGACAGGCTGCTTCTGACGGTATTCCTATGCGGAGCGCTTACGCTTACCACGGCAAAATGTGTGTACTCCTTTATCGATAAGGACAAAAATGCGGACAAAAGGCCGGTTGCCGCTTACTTGGAGGAACAGGGCTATACCTTTGGCTATGCCAGCTATTGGAACGGCAATATTATGACGGAGCTGACGGACGGGGCGGTGGAGATCGCCAATATTCATGAGATTGACAGGATGGATTTGTTTACCTGGTCCAGTCCCATGAAATACTATCAGGAGGGCTATCATGACGGGAAGACCTTTATCCTGCTGACAGCTCAGGAAGCGGCGGAGTATGCCCAGGTGCCGGTAATTGCCGCCGGAAAAGCCGTCTATGAAGGGCAGGGGTACGTGGTACTGCATTACGATTCGGTGGAGGAACTGTGGAGTGAAGTGGAAGGAAAGACTTTGGCAGAATAAATGCCAGCTGCTGGTGCTGCTGCTGGTGCTGCTGCTGGTGCTGCTGGTTCAGTGCTTTTATATCTCTCAAAAGCAGGGCTATCATATGGATGAGCTGCTGACCTTTGAACTGGGCAATGCAGAATATAACCCCTGGATCGTTCCCACGCAGCCGGTGGGACGCCTGGCAAAGTTCATGCAGCAGGAGATCTACGCAGACAGCCTGGGAGAGACGCTGAACAATCTGAAAGATACGGTAAAGGATGTGCTGCAGAACCGCTCAGGCAGCAAGCTGCTGAGTTATGAGGCGGATGTCTATGAGGAACCGGTGTGGATCACCCGGGAGCAGTTTCACGATTATATCACAGTGGGGGAAAGGGACGGCTTTAACTATCTTTCCGTATATTTTAATGTGAAGGACGACAACCATCCCCCCCTGTATTTCATGCTGGTACACACCATGTCCTCTTTGTTCCGCGGCAGGGTATCCCCCTGGATGGGATGTATCTACAATTTGGCGGCGGTTTTGGGCTGCTGTATCCTGCTGTTTGCCATGGGACGTCTGCTGGCCGCCCATGATCTGCTGGATAAAAAGACGGGAGAGCTGTGGGGGCTTATCAGCGGACTGCTGTACGGCTGCTCCTCCGGTGCCATCGCTGCCACAGTATTTATCCGGATGTATGAGGTATTGACCTTCTTCTGTGTGCTGAGCCTGTATCTGCATCTGCGCAAATGGCTGGGCGGAGGAGCACAGAACGGGACTGATTTTACCCGAAAAAACAAACTGCTGATCCTGGTAACCATGCTGGGCTTCTGGACCCAATATTTCTTTCTGTTTTACTGTCTGCTGCTGGCGTTGGTGATGGTGATTGTACTGCTTCGGGAGGGCAGAAAAAAGGAGGTATTCTGCTATATCCGCAGTATGGTGCTGGCCGGGGTTATCGGCGTGGGGATTTATCCTTTTTCAGTGAAGCACATTCTGACCAGCGGCCGGGGCGTGGAGGCCATCGGCAATCTGCTTGGCGGCCTGGCCGGGTACGGGGAGAGACTGACGGAATTCGGAAAGATTCTGCTGCTGCGCACCTTTGGGCAGCAGGACTGGGGGCTTGCGGTATTGGCAGTGCTGGTACTGGCGGCCGTGGGCATGGCAGTCTGGAGGCGGCACAGAGACGAACGTTCTGCTGACGGTGTCTTCAAAAACGGTGCGGCTGCTATGAGGGCTACGGATGAGAGTAGTGTTACAGAGGTGGTGACGGCTGCAGAAGAGAGCACGGCTGTAAAGGTAGCGGCTGCTGCGAAACAGGGCACTGCTGCAGCGGATACCGCAAGGGGACGGCGGGAGCTGGCCGCCCTGCTGATCCTGCCGCCCCTGGGCTATTTCCTGCTGGCGGCCAAGATGTCCCCTTATATGGTGGACCGCTATATCATGCCGGTATTTCCCTTTGCCGTCATGGGGGCGGCAGCGCTTCTGCTCTATGTCCTTTCTCGCAGGCAGACGGCGGCAGCTGTTCTGGCCTTGCTTCTGGCTGCAGTCAATATCGGAACCTATGACGGGGAATATCTCTATCAGGGGTATTCGACCCAGCTGGCCATGGCGGAGGTCTATCGGGAGCTTCCCTGTATCTGTATTTATGAGGGATACGGATTCTACGATAATCTGCTGGAGTTTGCCACATATGAGCGCACACTGTTGCTGAAGCCGTCGGAACTGGAGGACAGGCAGGAACAGGATCTGGAGACTCTGGAGGAAGTAGTGGTGCTGATCAAGCAGAATGCGGATGGGGATCAGGCTCTTGCGCTTCTGGCGGACTATGGCCTGGAGCTGGAGCAGATTCTGGTACGGGAAAGCGTCTACGGGGATCTGGTGGTATATTGTGTGCGTGAGCCGGGAGGTTGACAGGTTCAAGCAGATAATAGTATCATAAGGATAATGCATGAAAAAAGGACGGGTAGTAGAGCATATGGATAAGATCGCTGTATTGATACCATGCTATAATGAGGAAAAAACCGTTGAAAAGGTGGTTACGGATGTGCGTAACGCACTGCCGGAAGCTGCAGTATATGTGTATGATAACAATTCCACCGACCGGACGGTGGAGCTGGCGCAGAGGGCGGGAGCCTTGGTGCGTTATGAATACGCCCAAGGCAAGGGGAATGTGATCCGCCGGATGTTTCGGGAGATTGACGCCCAGTGCTATCTGATGATCGACGGGGACGACACCTATCCCCTGGACTGTGCCCGGGACATGGTGAACCGGGTGCTTGAGCGCCACGCCGATATGGTGGTGGGAGACCGTCTGTCCTCCACCTATTTTAGCGAGAATAAACGCCCTTTTCATAATTTTGGCAACAGCCTGATGCGTACCTGTATCAATCGTCTGTTCCGGACGGATATCAAGGATATTATGACGGGGTACAGGGCCTTTTCCTATGAATTTGTAAAGACCTTTCCCATATTCTCCACGGGCTTTGAGATCGAAACGGAGATGACGATCCATGCTGTGAATTACCATATGCAGGTGGAAAATGTGATTGTAGAATACAGAGACCGGCCGGAAGGCAGCGTATCCAAGCTCAATACCTACAGCGATGGGATGCGGGTAATCCGGAAGATGCTGCAGTTGTATAAAAACTATAAGCCGATGAAATGCTTTGGCCTGGTAGCGCTGCTTTTGATCCTGGTGGCAGCGATTCTGTTTGCGCCTGTTCTGAGAGAATATATGATAACCGGGCTGGTGCCCAGGTTCCCCACACTGATTGTGTGCGGCTTTCTGGTCATGGCAGCGATTCAGGCTGTCTTTTCCGGTATGGTGCTGGATGTGCAGGTGGCGAAGGACCGCAGGGACTTTGAGTATCGTTTGAACAGAGTCTATTCGGAGAAGGCGCAAAAAGCGGGGAGCAATACCGCAAGCAGGGCTTGCGGTATGCATGAGGATTAAGATGAGAAAATGGCGGGTAAGAGGAGGGGCGGCAGTCCTTTTGCTGCTGCTTATGGCTGCGGCGGGAAGTGTGACGGCTCCCGTATACTATCTCAACGATGATGTGACCATGCGGAGCATCGTATCGGGAGCCTACACGGGAAGCCCGGACGGACATGCCGTATATATGAAGTATCCGCTGACATGTCTGCTGGCGGGACTGTACAGGCTTTCGGGAGGCTTGGGGATCAAGGTTCCCTGGTTCGATCTGCTGCTGGCGGGCTGTATTCTGCTGGCCGGCGCAGGAATATTGGTCAGATGCTGGGAGCTGACACCGGATAAAGGCATCCGGCTGCGAATGGTATTGGCAGTTACAGGTATTCTGCTGTTTGCAGGGCTGCTGCTCCCTCAATATCTCTATATGCATTATACCATTGTCGCTGCGATATTGGCCGGGGGCGCCCTCTTTTTATGGGTAACCGGGCCGGAAAGAGGATTGGCGCTGCTGCTGCTGGGACTAAGCTATCTGGTAAGGAGCCAGGTTTTCTTTTTAAGCCTGCCCTTTTTGCTGGTGGCGGTACTGGATGGACTGCTGCAGGCAGGAAAAGCAGGAAAAGAGGGGCTGCGCCTGGAAGTGGGAAAGCAGGGAAAGGCTCTGCTGTTTCTGGCGGTCATGACGCTGCTGCTCTGGGGAATTGACTGCATCGGATATGGGAGCGAAGCCTGGCAGAGCTATCGGGAATATAACGACAGCCGCACGGCGCTTTATGACTATACGGATTTCTTGTCCACAGACCGCTATCAGGAGAGCTATGAGGAGCTGGGACTGACGCAGGAACAATTTATGGTGCTGTCCCATTATGATACGCTGCTGGACCAGACCATCGATGCCCAGGTGCTGGAGCATGCCGCAGAGCAGATTCGGGAGCGGAAGGAAGAGGCGTCGATAGGTGCGCTGCTGAAACAATGTCTGCAGGGATATTACACCCATGTCCGTTATGACGGCAGACCCTACAGCCTGTTGTGGCTGGGCTGTTACGCAGTCCTGCTTTTTCTGTTGATTGTCCGTAGAAGCTGGGACAGACTGTTGCTTGCGGGCGCATTGGCGGCGGGGCGCAGCCTGATCTGGATCTATTTGATTGCACAGGGGCGGTTTCCCGAGCGGGTATGGGTATCCCTGTATCTCATCGAAATCCTGCTGCTGCTGGGAATGCTGCTGGGAGAATGCCGTGAGAAAATAGAAAAGCACAGCAGCAGGCAGTGGCTGATAAGCGGCGCAGTAGTATTATGCATGGCGCTTTTTGCAGGAGCCGTTCCCGGGCAGCTTCAGGAGGCTGACCGAAGGGCGGCCCAGCAGAGGAGCCGGCAGACTCAGTGGAGGCTGCTTACCGATCATCTGGAGGGACAGGGGGATTCCCTGTATCTGATGGATGTATTCTCGGCGGTGGCTTATGCCGGAGAGCTGTATGAAGAAGATGCGGGAGGGGTGCTGCTGCTGGGAGGCTGGATGACCCATAGCCCCTTATCTCAGCGCCGCCTGGCGGAATATGGCGCCGGGGATGGGGCAGAGGCTCTGCAGCATCCCGGGGTTTATCTGGTGGCGTCGCAGGATCGGGATATGGCCTGGCTGCAAAGCTATCTGGAATCACGCTTTGGCGAGGTCTGTCTGAAGGAGACGGAATCTATTGTCTGCGGGGAGGAAGCCGCTTTTGTGGTATATCAGCTGATGCAGTAGGGGGATTCTGGCACAGGATACAGCCATCGGATATATGAAAATGAGAAAGGTATGGATATGTATGGAGAAAAAAAGATGAAAAAATTACCGGAAATAACAGAAATGATCTGTACAAAAGCAGTGCAGGGAATCATGCTGATCATCAGCCTGGCGCTGGGTTACTGGGCCATTCGCTATACCCATGGGTATCCCGCAGATCTCAGCGAGGATCAGATTTTGATTGAGCCGGACAGCATGGGGGTTAATCTGCTGGTAATGCTTGTCCTGCTGGCGGCGACCTGGCTGCTTCAGCGGGTGATATTGCGGGGAGATCCGGAAAAACAGAGAAGGAAAGTTCGGTGGATTGCCGTGGGAGTGACGGTTCTGATGGGGATCCTGCTTACCATATGGGTATCCCTCTGCCATATTATGCCGGTCTGGGATCAGATGCAGGTGTATCTGGACGCCATGGACTTTCAGGCGGGAAATTTCCAGGATATGACGGGATATATCTATATGTGTCCGCACCAGTACGGATTAACCTTTTTGTATGAGATCTTCCTGGTATTCGGAGGGGGTTACCGGCTGCTTCAGTATATCAATGTACTGATGGTCATGTGCATTGTTTACTGTTCCTATCTGATTGTGGAGGAGCTGTTTGGGGATGTGCGGGCTTCCCTATATGTGGTGTTGGGCGATCTTTTGTTTTTCCCGCTGTGGATCTATGTCAACTATGTATATGGAGAACTGCTGTCCATCGGCTTCAGTATGCTGGGCATTTGGCTGCTGATACATTGGTGCAGCACCGGAAAGCACAGATATGCGGTATGCTCCCTGCTGGCCCTGAGCACAGCGGTACTGGCCAGAAGCAATGTGCTGGTGGTATTGATTGCCGTATGTATTGCCATGCTGATCCATAGCCTGCGCCGGCGCAGCTTAAAAGCCCTGCTGATGGCAATATTGGTGCTGCTGATACCCCTGGGAGCCATAGGCGCTATGAGGTGGAGTTATGAACTGCGGTCCGGCAACCGGATCGAAGGAGGTATCCCGGCAAGCATGTATATTGCCATGGGCATGCAGAGATCCCCCGGCGGCGCCGGGGTCTATAACGGCTACAATAATTCCGTATTCCGGGGAGAGGCCGGCAGCGATGAAGAAAAGGCCAATGAGATTGCAGTCGCCTACATCCGGGAGCGTATCCTGGAATTTCGGAATGATCCGGCGATGGCCAGGGAATTTTATAAAGAAAAGATACAGCTTCAGTGGAATGAACCTACGTTCTGCAGTCTGGTCATGACGGCAACCTTTGAACAGCAGCCGTCGGGGATTGTGGAGAAGCTGTATTATGGCTCCTGGCAGCAGCGTTACAGGGACTATATGAACCGCTATGTAACCGTCCTGTATCTGGGGGTGATCCTCTGGTGCGCATCCGGCGTGCTGCGGAAAACCAATATCCTGCAGTGCCTGATGCTGATTGGCGTCATAGGAGGCTTTCTGTTCAGTATCCTGTGGGAGGCCAAGTCCAGGTATGTACTGCCCTATATGATTCTGCTGATTCCCTATATGGCGCTGGGAATCTCTATGATACAGACTTTTGCGGACAGGGCAGCAGAAGGATGGAATAAAAGAAGAAAGCAGGGCAAGCACTTATGAAGGAATACAGAGACGGAGAAAGCTCCATATATTTAAGACCCATGACTTATGAGGATACGGAGCTGATTGTGTCCTGGAGAAATCAGGAGGCAGTACGCAGGAACTTTATCTATCAGGAGCTTTTTACCAGGGAAAGTCATGAGAACTGGATCCGTACCATGGTGGAGACGGGTAAGGTAGTGCAGATGATGATCTGTGAGACTCAGGGAGACCGCCCGGTGGGCTCTGTATATTTGAGGGATATTGATGTGAAGCATAAAAAGGCGGAGTATGGGATTTTTATTGGCGGCGAGGGAGCCAGGGGAAAGGGATACGGGACCATGGCGGCCCGGCTGATGATCCGGTATGCCTTTGAAGAGATGGGGCTGCACAGGCTGTTTCTGAGAGTTTTTGCAGAGAATACCCAGGCAATCCGCAGCTATGAGAAAGCCGGCTTCGAAAAGGAGGCTTATCTGCGGGAGGATGTGTGCATTGACGGATGCTACCGGGATATTGTCCTGATGGGGCTCCTGAATCCGGCGCACGGGAAGCAGAAAGAAAACAGAAGCGCTATCCTATAGCGGCAGGGCGGCGCCGGAAGTACGGCCGCCTGAGGAGAGGCTTCGGAATGGAAGGATTAATGGACAGTACAAAAAAAAGAATCAGCTTTGTGATCCCCTGTTACCGGTCAGAGCATACATTGGAGCATGTGGTGG
>CALWLO010000004.1 GCA_944381545.1 uncultured Acetatifactor sp.
AGCTCTTCAATGGCTGCGTTCACCTTCTGCCGGGTGTTTTCGCTGATATTGGGATAGTGATTCAAGACCTTGGACACAGTGGAGATGGCCACTCCCGCCTTTTTTGCCACGTCCTTAATTGATGCCACAGACACCCCTCCTCTTATTCCTTATTTTCTGAAACAGGTGCCAGCCCCCTCTCAGTACCAGAGACGCAGCCGCAGATGCCAGCAGCACTGCTGCATATACCCAGATATCCTGGGGCAGATACCGCTTAATCACCTGATGCAGCCATTCATAGAAAAACACATGTGTCAGCCACATATAGGTGGACTGATGCCCCCACCATGCCAGAAAGCTGCATATGGGCGGCACATGGGCAAGCGGTGTCAGCAGTCCGTATATCAAAAGCGGTGTCAGTACAAAGTCCCACTCCGCATAGGAGGCATCCGTCGCCAGCCGCACACGCAGAAGCATCACACCGGCAATCAGCGCCCCCGATACCAGCAGCGGCAGCCAGCCCCCTCTGCGCCGCAGCCAGCCATCTGTCTTCTGGTACAACCCATAATGCGCTGCCAGATATCCTACCACAAATATCAGCAAAAAGGAAATGCGCATACTCTTTGCCGCTGATAACAACAACTCCCAAAGCGGCTTCCACCACAACAGGCCAAGCAGCGATACTGCAATGCCAAGCACTGTCAGTGTGAGAAAAAATATCCCTTTTTTCTTCTTTTCTGCGGACCTTTCAAACCGGGTAAACAGCAGATCCAGAAGGGGCAGCACCAGGAGCATCTTAGCATACTGTTCCACATACCACCACGCCCCATTATAGGTGGGATCCAAGGCTGTCAGGTTCCCCGGCAGCTCCGCCGGCAAAAAGGCCTGTCCCAGTATCAGAAAGTCAATTCCCTTAAAAATCAGCAGCACCAGCCAAAGCTTCCCATAGAGCCTCAGAATCCGTACCAGTACGCAGCGATATTCTCTTCGCAGCCCTTTAAAAAAGAACTCGCTGCGGTGACCATTCATCACATAATACATGCCATAGCCGCTGACAAAGGCAAATATTCCCACACAGATTTTGCAAAACCAGGCGATCTTCCGGACGGCATCCACAGTGATAAAGGGCAGCAGAGAATCATAGGTCTCTGCATACGAAAACAGGTGATGATACACCATCATCAGGATCGCAACCCCCTGCAGCACCGCTGATTGTTGTTTTGTGATTCCTTTTTCCACTTCAGCCTGCCTCCATACTTATATTATGTTGATGCCAGGGGCAAAAGCCCCTGGCTATGATGCCTACGGATTGTTCCGTGCTGCGCACTCCCACAATCCTGCCCAAGGTCTTTCACCCGCTTATGAGCAAGCTCATGTGGGTTTAGACCTTTTGACCCTGACATCATTATGTTCAGTATAGCACATTTGAAGTCTCATTGGAATCTTTTTTGCCGCAACCGGTTAATCACTGGTGACTCCCGCCAGCACATCAAACACGCCCCGCAGATTCAGACGTCCGTAACCCCACTCTCGGTCAGGATAACTCCTCTGAGGGCTGCGGACAGCGCCCTGGATAAAGTAATTGCGTACCTCTGTGGTCTCGGCAAGCAGGCTGTTCTCTTCCACTACGGCCCATTGCATAAACTGTGTAGCGGCTCCTGCAGTCAGGGCGGCCGCCAGACTGCTTCCGGTGCGCCGTCCCAGGATGGTGTAAATATTGACTCCCGGCGCAGCCAGATCCGGCCGGATCTGCCCCATCCTCGCAAACCCCCTGCCGGATTCCAGATAAAAACTGTTGTTACTATCATTGTAGGCAGAGACACAGAGCACCCCATATGCCATGGATGGCTCCGTCAGGGTGGTATTGGGATCCGGCTCCAGAAAGTAGCACTCAGCCGTGAGAAAATCGGTAATGGGCAGCCACAGGTGGAAGCTGCCGTTATGCAGCCGGCTTGCGGCAGAGACCCGGAAGTTCCATATTCCGGCAGTGGGCTGACTTACCCGGAACACCACCAGTTGTTCTCCGGAATTGGCTTCCACCAGTACACTCTGAATCGTGATCCTCGTCCGTTCGTAAATAAATCCTTGAGTAGTTTCACTTTCCACTCCAAGACGGATGGGCGGAATGATCTCTCCTCCCGGAGATCGTACCGTCACGTTGAACAGATCCGGTATCGTTCCCCAGAATTCCATGACAAATCCTCTCATACCCTCGCCCACACGTACCTCCACATCCCGATACCCATCGGCCCGCCCCGATTCCACAGGAATCTGCCCGAAAAAATGATGCGAAGCATTTCCCTCATTGCCGCCGCATACCACCACAGTGCGGCTTCTCCTGCCTCCTATCCGGTTTAAATATCCTGCCAGAAAGGAATTGCCATCATGATCCCCCATATTGGTGCCCAGACCCAGACAGATCACCACCGGCCTTTTAAAGGTCACAGCAAAGGAGTCCGCATACTTTACCCCCAGCATAATATCCGTTTCCGAATAAGCCGGCACATCCTCCGGCAGATAGTAATATTCCCGCAGATAGGGCTTACACTGCTTGAGTTTGACTACTACGATATCGGCCTCCGGAGCCGCTCCCAGATAGACACTGCCTCCGCCCAGTCTGCTGCCGGCGGCTACACCTGCCAAAATGCTTCCATGCCCCTGCGTATCCCGGCTGGGCACGATACGGTAAGGATCCTGAGCCTGCAGCGCTTCATTGATCTGTTCCCGGGTATACTCGCTGCCGAAATACAGTCCCTCCGGCGGCGTTCCCTCCTGTATCGTCTGATCCCAGATGGCCAGGATCCGGCTGCTGCCGTCCTCTCTGCGAAACACCGGATTCGTATAATCCACACCCGTATCAATAAAGCATATAATGCAGCCCCGTCCGGTGAGGTTTAAAGGCTCCCGCTGTACTCCAAGAATACCGCTGGCGATCAGAGCAGAAGGGTCGAAGGGCTCCTGGGAGAGCTGCGCAGCTGTCATCTCTCCCGCCATCCTGTCCTTTCCCTTTGCAGCACCGGACTGGGGGCTCTGCAGATCCATCAGGCCGTACAGCTTGGGTGTATACCGATAATGATAAGGCCCGCCCCAGCGGGAATTGGCCAGCAGCAGATTTTCATAGAATACGGCATAGCCTTCCCCCAGCGAAATATAACAGATATCGTTATCCTGCGGTCTTGCAATTTCCACTGGAAAATCCACCACAAATTCCACATATTTATCCGATAGTATCCGTTCCTTGCAGTCCATCCGTCATTTCTTTCCCGTTCATCTGCTTATGCCCATTCTATGCAGATCAACCCGAAAAAGTACCCGATTATCATTCCCTTTTCACATACAGGCAACGGATCGCATTAAGCACCGCAATCACCATAACACCCACATCGGCAAAAATAGCCATACGCATTCCCACAATTCCCATTGCGCCCAGCAGCAGGCAGGAAGCCTTGACTGCAAGGGCAAATACAATATTTTCATACACAATCCGCAGGCATTTTTTTGCAATCTTCATAGCCAGTGCGATCTTGACCGGGTTGTCATCCATCAGCACGATATCCGCTGCTTCGATTGCCGCATCCGAGCCCATGCCTCCCATGGCGATACCGATATCCGCCCGGGACAGAACCGGCGCATCATTGATGCCGTCTCCTACAAAGGCCAGCATCTCTTTTCTGCCCTTTTGCTCCAGCAGTTTCTCCACACAGGTCACCTTATCCGCAGGAAGCAGCTCTGCCTCCACCTCGTCAATTCCCAGCCTGGCTGCGACATACTGCGCCACCTTCCGGGAATCTCCGGTGAGCATTACCGTTTTTCGAATTCCTGCGGCCTTCAGTCTGCGGATGGCCTCTGCAGCCTGTTCCTTTTCCACATCTGAAATAATGATATATCCTGCATAAGTCCCATCCACCGCCACATAGACTACCGTACCCGCTTCATTCGATTCCTCGTAGGATAACCCCAGCTTTTCCATCAGTTTGGCATTACCGGCAGCCACCGGCACACCGTCTACCAGCGCTGTCACACCATGACCGCTGATCTCCTCCACATCCCTGACACGGATCTGCTCTATGGGATGTCCATAGGCTTCTCTCAGGCTCTTGGCAATGGGATGGCCGGAGTAGCTTTCCACATAGGCGGCAGGCGCCAGCAGGCTGCTCCAGAGCGTCGTCTCTTCCTCTGCATTTTCAGCGGACGCTGACTGCTTTTTTCTCCACTCCTCATATGCACTGCTGGGCTGAACTTTGGTCACCTGGAATATCCCCTTGGTCAAAGTGCCCGTCTTGTCAAAAACCACATAGGCTGTCTTGGCCAAGCTCTCCAGATAATTGGAGCCCTTGATCAGGATACCCCGGGCCGATGCACCGCCGATACCGCCGAAAAAGCTTAAGGGAATAGAAATCACCAGGGCGCAGGGGCAGCTGGTTACCAAAAATGTCAGTGCTCTGGTGATCCAGTCGTTCCAGCCTGCAGGATTGCCCAGTAACAGATTGACCGCCGGCGGAAGCACTGCCAATGCCGCTGCACTAAGGCAGACCGCAGGCGTATAATAATGGGCAAATTTTGTGATAAAGTTCTCTGACCGGGACTTCTTCATACTGGAATTTTCCACAAGATCCAATATCTTAGATACCGTGGATTCCCCGAATTCCCTGGTCGTCTCCACCTTCAGCAGACCGCTGATATTCACGCAGCCGCTGATGACTTCGTCACCGGAGCCCACCTCTCTGGGCAGGCTCTCGCCGGTTAGCGCACTGGTGTTTAAAGCAGAGCTTCCCTCCAGCACCTTACCGTCTATGGGAATCTTCTCTCCCGGGCGCACAATAATCACCGTACCCACAGCCACCTCGTCAGGATCCACCTGCTCCAGCTGTCCGTCCTCTCTCTGGATATTGGCATAATCCGGACGGATATCCATCAGGGCGGTGATATTTTTACGGCTCCTGCCCACTGCATAACTCTGAAACAATTCTCCGATCTGGTAAAACAGCATAACAGCCGCCGCCTCCGGATAATCTCCCAGAAGCAGTGCGCCCACCGTCGCCACCGCCATCAGGAAGTTCTCGTCAAACACCTCCCCATGCAGGATACCCAGCGCTGCTTTTCTCAGGATATCATAGCCGATGATCAGATAGGGAATCAGATACAGCAAAAGCTTAAGCCATCCCTCCACCGGCAGGAAATGCAGCGCCAGGACAAGAACAGCAGCTACGATGATTCTATATAATACCTTTTTCTGCTTCTTTGTCATACCTCTGTCTCCCTCCGCTGCCTAGCGATAAAATACCTCACAGTCCGGCTCAACCTTCTTGCAGGCCTTCTCCACCGCCGCCATCACGGCCTTTTCATCTGCCCCCTCCGCAAAGTTCACATCCATCCTCTGGCTCATAAAGCTAACTGCTGCATCTGCAACTCCTTCCACCCTCCTGGCGGCTTCCTCCATCTTCAATGCGCAGTTAGCGCAATCCACCTCAATTTTATACTTTTTCTTCATCTCCCAATCCTCCTTTTTCATATGAATCATTGTTCATATGTTTATATTATCACATTCTATGCGTTTGTCAATAAAAAATTTTATTTTTTGCGATCCTTTTTCACATTAATCCCCATGCATATCGCAAGCCCTGCTTGCGATACTGCTCAAATAGAAACGTGAAAAATCTCTGATTTTTCACACTACGCCATGGTCATGAACCATTCCACCGTTTCCGGATCATAATGGGAAAAGAACAAGCTCTTTCCCGTGTCAAGAGCTTCTACCCTGTTCATTTCTTCCCCGGTCAGTTCAAAATCAAAAATGTCGAAATTTTCCTGCATCCTGTTTTCGTGAACAGACTTCGGTATGAGAACAACTCCTGACTGCAGCAGAAAGCGAAGGGCTGTCTGGGCTGAGCTCTTACCATATTTTGCCCCGATCTCTTTTAATGCCGGGGTATTGAAGTAATCATTCTTACCTTCCGCAAACGGTCCCCATGACATAATCTGGGTATGGTATTTCTCAAAATATTTTCTTGCTTCCTTCTGCTGCTGAAAAACATGGGTCTCCACCTGATTAACCGCTGGTTTAATTTCTGCGAAATGAGCGATATCAATAAAGCGGTCCGGATAGAAGTTGGATACGCCAATGGCGCGGACTTTTCCCGCCTTGTATGCTTCTTCCATTGCATGGTATGTTCCGTAATAGTCACCAAAGGGCTGATGAATCAAAAGCAGATCGATATAATCGGTGTTTAATTTTTTAAGCGACTCTTCAATAGAGACCTTTGCTTTTTCATATCCGGCATTGCTGATCCAGATCTTTGTGGTAATGAACAGGTCTTCCCTGGGAAGTCCGCACTTTGATATGGCGTTTCCAACGCCCTCTTCATTTCCATAAGCCTGTGCGGTATCAATGCTGCGGTAGCCTGTTTTAATTGCGCTGAGTACGCACTTCTCTGTTTCCTCCGGCGGAGTCTGATATACTCCATATCCCAGCTGCGGCATTTTTACGCCATTATTCAATGTTACATATTCCATGATTTTTCCTCCTTATTTGATTCTTGAAACCTTTATTTCTTACACTTTAAAGTTTACATTGTCTTTCTCAAGATGTACAATAGAAATAACGAAATATAGATTTCATCGGATGAATAGTGGAGAGAAAAATGTTAGACCTTACAGAGTTGGAACAGTTTGTTTCGTTTGCAGAAAACGGCACCTTACTGAAGGTGTCTGAAATCATGAATATCTCACAGCCGACACTGACGCGAAACATGCGGCATATAGAAGAAGCTTTTGGCGTCAGCCTGTTTACCCGGGGGAAAAACAGGCTGGAGCTAAATGATACCGGCTGGAAAGCGGTAGAATATGCGAAACAGCTTTTAAATGAGGAAAAGAATGCGGTACAGCTGGTTCAGGAATTTGACCGGAAAATGCGTTCCATTACCGTCGCATCCTGCTCCCCTGCACCGCTTTGGACATTGCTGCCGAAATTGTCTTTACAATACCCGGATAACACAATCTCCTCCAGGTTATATGAGACCGGGGATATTATCTCGGATATTGAACAGGAAATCATTGATATTGGTATCCTGCCATATGCCTGTACCGATGAAGGCCTGGCAGTTACTCCCTTCCTGTCCGAACATCTGTCCGTTTGCATTCCATACACCCATTCCCTCTCCTCTTATGAGGAAATCACCTTTAAGGAGCTGAACGGATATAATTGCCTGCTTCGTGACCAGATTGGATTCTGGACACAGCTTTGCCGCAGAGAAATGCCCGCATCAAGGTTTTTGATCCAGACGGACGAATCTGAATTTGAAGAGCTGGTTTGCTCATCCACTCTGCTTTGCTTTATCACCGATCTTGTCTCTGATACGGGCAATTTACTGCAAAACAGAAAAGTTGTACCCATAACGGATGAAAGTGCCAATGTTACTTATCATATTGTCTGTAAAAAGGAAAGGAAGCACTCTATTCGCCGCTCTCCAAAAGCATATTGCTGCGAATGTCGATAATGGGGCCGCCGTTGCCCTCAATGTATTCCCTGGTGATGGTCACCCGCCCGATATTGTCATCCTTGGGAATCTCATACATGATATCCAGCATAAATTCTTCAATGATGGAACGCAGCGCTCTGGCGCCTGTGTCCCTCTTCATGGCCTTTTCCGCAATCGCTTCCAGCGCATCATCATTGAAATCCAGCTTCACCTCATCCAGCTCCAGCAGCTTCTGGTACTGCTTCAGTATGGCATTGCGGGGCTCCTTCAAAATCTTTACCATCATCTCCTTGGTCAGTCCGTCCAAAGTGAAAATAATCGGAAGACGTCCCAGGAACTCGGGGATCATGCCGAATTTCCGCAGATCCTCCACCGTCACCTTAGACAGCAGATTCTTATCCTTGTCAAAGGCATCCTTCAGCGTAGCGTTAAAACCAATGGAGGCCGTCTTCGTCAGACGCTCCTTGATGATATCCTCCAGATCGGGAAAGGCGCCGCCGCAGATAAACAGGATATTCCGGGTATTCACCGTAGCAAGAGGCACCATGGCATTCTTGCTGTTCGCCCCCACCGGCACCTCCACCTCGGCTCCCTCCAGGAGCTTTAACATCCCCTGCTGTACGCTTTCCCCGCTTACATCCCGGGATGTGGTATTTTTCTTCTTAGCGATCTTGTCGATCTCATCAATAAAGACAATGCCCCTCTCCGCTTTTTCCACATCATTATCCGCTGCCGCCAGCAGCTTGGAGATAACGCTCTCGATATCGTCGCCGATATATCCGGCCTCTGTCAGAGAGGTGGCATCCGCTATGGCCAGAGGCACATCCAGCAGCCGCGCCAGGGTCTTGACCAGATAGGTCTTGCCGCAGCCGGTAGGCCCAATCATCAGCATATTGGACTTTTCGATCTCAATCTCATCCATTGTCCCCGTAGCCACTCGCTTATAATGATTGTATACCGCCACAGAGATCACCTTCTTGGCATGCTCCTGTCCCACCACATATTCATCCAGACTTGCCTTGATCTTATGGGGAGCTGGGATATCCCGGATATTCAGTACCGGCTGGGGCTGCTCCTGCTTCTTTTTCTTCTTGATCTTTTGCTTATTGGGAATCCCTCCCTCTCCCTGGAGATCCGCAATATTGACAAATCGGATATTGGGCATATTGCCGCTCTTGAGCATACTGTCCATGTCCTTCTGGAACTGGGGGTCGTTCAGCATCCCCTGGTAGTCAAACTGGCTCACCGCATCCATTGTCTTGTGCATGCAGTCATCGCAGACACAGATATTATTGGGAAGCTTAAACATCTTCCCTGCCTTGCTCTCCGGCCTGCGGCAGACAAAACATACATCCTCATATTCGCTGTTGTCTTGCTCCTGTGTCTCGCTGATCTCTTTGCTCTCCTGCTTCTCTTCTGCGTTCTCCGTTACTTCTTCCATTTTCTCGTCCTGATCGTATCTATCCGCCATTTTTTTCTCCGTTCTTTTTCTGTAACAGCTCAGCCAGGTTAATAAGTCAAAGACCCCGCTGCAATGGGCGGGGTATTTGCCCCTCGCAGCAGTCGCCAAATGGACATGCAAGCATGTCCGCTTGGCTCGTTGCTCGCAGGAATAAACCCGGAACAACTTCTTCCGGGTTTATTATAACGAATATTCTATTCCTATACAAGTAAACTTTTTATAAAGGAAAAACTTACACCTTTTCCTATGGTCTCTCGCCCAGCGTCATCTCCAGCTCCACATCCTCATAGCTGCCGTTGATCTGCCGCTTCACCACGACGGTCACCTGGGAACCCGGGCCATAGTACTGCATCACTTCTTCCAGATCCTCATAGGACGTAATCTTCTCCCCTTCAAAACGGGTAATCACATCCCCGCTGAGCATGCCTGCCTCCTGCGCTGCAGAACCTTCCTCCACACTTCTGACAAACACGCCCTCCGGCACGCCATACAGATAAGCGAAATCCTCTGTTACCGTCTGCAGATTAATGCCCATATAGCCGGTCTGTCCGTCCTCTACCTTAACCCGAGTCTCCTTGGACATCAGCTCCTCAATAATGGGACGGGCTGCAGAGATCGGAATGGCAAAGCCGATTCCCTCCACATAATCGCCGCCGATCTTACTGGAATTGATACCGATCACTTCGCCGTTCAGATTCACCAGCGCACCGCCGGAATTGCCGGGGTTGATGGCAGCATCTGTCTGGATAAAGTAGCCTGTGGAGCCGTCGCTGGAGGTCACTTCTCTGTCCAGTGCACTGATCCAGCCGCCGGATACGGACTGCCCATAGCCCAGTGCATTGCCGATGGCTACCACTTGTTCGCCTAGCCGCAGCGCATCACTGTCGCCCAGTTTGGCTACCGTGATCGCATTCCTGGTATCCTCGCTCAGACTCTCCAGCTGGACAGCGATCACAGCCAGATCCATATCCGCATCACTGCCCTTGATCTGGGCCTCTGCCGTACTGCCGTCAATAAAGGTAACCGTCAGCCTGGTGGCACCGTCCACCACGTGATGGTTGGTCACCAGAATCAGCTCTGTATCGCTCTCTGCCACAATAATACCGGAACCGCTGCCCTGTCTGTCTTCAGAATAGGTACGTCCCCAGAAGCTGGAAGTCTCTGTATAATCCTTCACGATGGATACCATGGCGGGCATCACCTCCTCCACCATATCGGATACATCCGAGCTGATGATGCGGGTGCCCTCCGCAGTAGTCAGCTTCACCTCGCTTCCGGCAGAGGCGGTTGACTCTGTCACATTCTGTGAACTGCTGCTTTCCTGTACCTGGCTGCCAGTGGTAAGTCCGGTCACCTGCTGCACGGCATACAAGCCCAGTCCTCCAAACAGGCCGAAGCAGAGACCAAGGCAGGCGCACATCAGCAGCTTCTTTCCGAAACCTCCGGACGCCTTCTTCTTTTTCTCCGGCTCACTGGGAATCTGGCTGCCGTAATTCCCTCCTGCTGCGCTGTTGGTGTCGTAGCCCTGATAGGGGCTTTCCCGATAAGTACCGGTGGTAGTATGATCGCCGGTATGGTTACCGGAATAAATTTCATTGTCGTACATAATAGTTCCTCCTTTTCTTGATCTTTATGGCTTCAGTATAGCCGCTAATTGTGATCAATTTGTGATGAAACTATTAATCTCCTGTGAATAAAAAAACTATTCTACCGTAACGGATTTCGCCAAGTTCCGGGGTTTATCCACATCGCAGCCCTTGCCAACAGCCACATAATACCCAAACAGCTGCAGAGGGATGATCGCCAAAGAATTGGCAAAATAAGGATTGGTCTCCGGCAGATACACACAATAGTCGGAGGCCTTTTCCATTGCCTTATTTTCCTCATTGGTCACCGCCATAACAAAAGCGCCTCTGGCCTTAACCTCCACAATATTGCTGATCATCTTCTGATACAGCTTCGGTTGGGTAGACACTGCCACCACCAGGGTTCCCTCCTCAATCAAAGAGATCGTTCCATGCTTCAGTTCCCCCGCTGCATAAGCTTCCGAATGCACATAGGAGATCTCCTTAAGTTTCAGGGAACCCTCCAGGGAAATCGCATAATCAATACCTCTGCCAATAAAGAAAATATCCTTGGCTCCTACATAGCGGTTGGCAAAACGCTGAATCTTCCCTTTTTGTCCTAACAGCAATTCAATCTGGTCAGGAAGCCTGCGCAGATCACGGATCAGTTCGGACGCATTTTCCTCATGAATGGTTTTGCGCACCACGCCCAGCTTGATCGCCAGCAGATAAAGGGCTGCCAGCTGGGCGCTATAGGCCTTGGTGGTAGCTACGGCAATCTCCGGCCCCGCCCAGGTATAGAGGCAGGCGTCCGCTTCTCTGGCAATAGAGCTGCCCACCACATTGACAATTCCCAGTACTTTAAAGCCTCTGGCCTGGGACTCTCTCATGGCCGCCAGCGTATCAGCCGTCTCACCCGACTGACTGATGACAATGACCAGACTGTCCTCCTCCAGTATGGGATTGCGATACCGGAATTCGCTGGCCACATCCACCTCCACCGGAACTCTTGCCAATCCTTCAATCACATATTTGCCTGTCACTCCTGCGTGATAGGCAGAGCCGCATGCCACAATATGCAGCTTCTTAACAGCTGCCAGCTCCTCATCCGTCATTTTCAATTCCTCAATGACAATTTTATCATCCCGTATCCGGGGAGAAATGGTATCCGTAACGGTCTTGGGCTGTTCATACATCTCCTTCAGCATGAAATGCTCATAACCAGCTTTTTCCGCCGCATCTGCATCCCAATCAATCCGCACCGCTTCCTTGGTAATCTCTTCTTCATCCACAGAATAGAATTTCATACCATCCTTGCCCAGTTTTACAACCTCCTGATTATCCACATAATAGACTGTGCGGGTGTACTTCAGGATAGCCGGAACATCCGAAGCAATAAAACATCCTTCGGCACTGACACCGGCAATCAGAGGACTATCCTTCCTCACGGCATAGATTTCCTCCGGATGATCCGCAAACAGGATCCCCAGAGCATAGGAACCCTCTACCCGGTGAAGCACTTTCGTAATTGCCTCCAACGGATTATCTTTATAATAATAGTCCAGCAGATGCGCCAGTACCTCCGTATCCGTCTCTGACACAAACTGATATCCCTTATCCATCAGCTTCTTTTTCAACGGAATATAATTCTCGATGATGCCGTTATGTACTACGGCAATGGTCTGTGCAGTGTTCAAATGAGGGTGAGAATTCATATTATTGGGTGCGCCGTGGGTGGCCCACCTGGTGTGTCCGATTCCCATATAACCCTTCATCGTCTCGCCGCCATGAGTTAGATTCTCCAACACCTTCAAACGGCCCACCGCCTTGCGGATCTGAATATGCTCTCCGTCAAAAACAGCCATTCCAGCCGAATCATACCCTCTGTATTCCAGCTTGGATAATCCATCCAATATAATGGGGGCAGCCTGCCTGCTGCCGATATACCCTACGATTCCACACATATCTTTCTCCTCCTGTTTTCGCTTTGCAGCTTCTTCGTTCCGGTTATCTGGTTTCTTCCTCCGACTTTCCGTAACCTCTTGCGGCATCGATCCCCGCCACAGCCCTGCGTCTGCCTTCCTGAACCCAGTACTCCCTGTTCATGGTACAGCGCAGCACCAGCCTGTGCGGGAGCTTGCGGTAATGCTTTCCCAACCAGTATCCTGCATATTTACAGCCGCTTTGCAGAAATAATCCCGGAATCTTCCGTCTCTGCTTCTGTCTGCGAAGATAAGCAGCTGCAGCTTTCACGCTGCGGATTCCTTCTCCCTCAGATGGGACACCCGCAAAGATTTCCGGATGATCTGCCTGGGATACCCCAAGATCAAAATTCCGATGAAACTGCTGTCTGCAGGTATAATTATGGGAATGGATCACCCGGGCGTCCGCCGCATAAGCAATCCGGTAACCGGCCTTAATCGCCCCGGCCGCATAGATCATATCCTCATTGAAGATCGCATGACAGCTAAAGCCCCCAAGCTCTTCGTAAAGCTCCCGTCTGTAAGCACAGCATACATTGGAGCAAAAATAGGTCTTGATCCCCAGTCTGGGGAGATCCTCCGCAGACTTTACGTAAGAAGTCTCTGGATAGTTATAGCTCCGCATATACGCTTCTACCGGGTCTGCATCCTCCGCAGGCAGCTGTCTGGCATAGGCCGCTGCCACATGCTCCTGTTCAAGAGCCGTCATCAGCGCTTCTATCAGCTTGTCATCCGCCGGCATAGCATCCTGGGTCATCATCACGAACACATCCGCATCGGATTTCATCACTCCCCTGGCCCTGGTACGCCCATGGTCAAATTCTTTTTTGGAAAGATGATGAACTGTGATCTGCTGATGCTGCTCGAGAAATCTGGTACCGTAAATAAGCTGCTCAAAATACTTTTCCTCTGTGTTCATAATGATTATATGCCGTATGGTCACTGTCTGTGCTTCCAACCTCTCAATCAGCTGGAAAAAGCGCCGATCCGGCTTATATACAGGAATGATGACGTCAACCTTCATGCTTATACCCCCGCATAGCACAAGCTGTGCTTGTGCTATTGCACCAATGAGTTTTGAACGCTCATAGAAAAAGGGAGCCTTTTTCAGCTCCCTTGCTCGCTTTACTGATTCAGATAAGGACTGGTATCCGATTTAATGATATCACTATAGGACTTTACGTCCTCCGTTACCTGGTAATCCTCATCTCCAAACAGGAACTGATGCAGCCAGATTACATTGGACTCCAGATCCAGTGGGATGACACAGCTGCCTTTAGCGCCGATGGTTGCCGTAGTACGCATACCCTCTGCCGGGAAACCGCCCTCATCCACAATCTGATAGCTGTTGATATTGTTGATCATGGTCAACATATCATCTGACTTAATAGAAGTATACACGTTATCCAGAACCTTTGTAAAGAGGTTTGCCAAAGTTGCCAGATCTGTTTTCTTTGCCTGATCCTCTATTGCCTGCAATACCACCCTCTGGCGCTCCGTGCGCTTAAAATCATTGCCGCTGGTATACCGGATCCGGCAATATGCCGCCGCCTGTAGGCCGTCCAGAAGCTGATAACCTGTCTCTTTTACAGGCGTATAGTCCTCCATATCCCTGTCCGGCATGGTATCCCGGATAATACTTTCCTGATAATTATTCAGATGGGTAATCTCTTCCGTACTCTCTATGTCGATCCAAATACCGCCCAGTCCGTCCACTACATCGATCACAGCCTGATAGTTTACCGTCACAAAATCCGTAATATCCAGATCCAAATTCATATTCAGCATGGCAATCGCCTGTTCCGCACCGCCGTACCTGTAGGCGCTGTTGCATTTCCGGTACTTATCGTTACCGATATTTAAATATGTGTCACGGTATACGGACACCAGCTTGATTTCCCCCGTGTCCAGATTAATGGAGGCAATCATCATACTGTCGCTTCTGCTGTCCTTATATAATTCATTGGCATTTACGGCGTCCACTCCAAAAAGCGCTATATTCCAGTAGCCCTTCATGATGGGGTCTTCCTTCACCGCCTCATTGATCACAATATTTTCTTCGGAAAAATCTGCGATATGGGGACCGGAATTTCCCCCTTCCTCATTCCCTCCCGTCACCTGGAACACTTTCACCACAACCAGAAGCATTACCAGTATTACAAGGATCTCCAGACTGAAAATAATCAGCCTTGATGTTTTTTTGCTTTTCGGGGATTTTCTCTTCTGTCCGTTCGCTTTTGTTGCCATTTCTACCTCCTCGTGCCTATCACAGACTCTGTCCGTCATACTGCATAAATCCGTAATGGAAAACTAATAGGCATTTTTATTAATAAATCCTGTAAAAAATGTCAAAAAAATGATTTTTATGTCGAAACCGATTGTCCAGTTCTCGATATAGTAAATATCGCAGTCAATCCGCTTCTTGATCGAGGTATCTCCCCGATAACCATTGACCTGCGCCCATCCGGTAAGTCCGGGCCGCACCTGATGCTTTACCATATATCTGGGGATCTCCTCTCTGAACCGTTCTACAAACTGCGGTCTCTCGGGCCTGGGACCGACCAGGCTCATATCCCCTTTCAGAATATTGAACAGCTGCGGCAGCTCATCCAAACTGGTTCTGCGCAGAAACTTGCCGATTCCGGTTACTCTGGGATCATCTCTTACCGTCCATGCCTTTTTCTCTGCTTCCTCCGACTGCTGCTCCATACTGCGGAATTTATACATATAAAAGGGCTTGCTGTGCAGTCCTACCCGCTCCTGTTTGAAGATCACCGGCCCCGGACTGCTGAGCTTTACCAGAATCGCTGCAATCAACATAA
Organism: uncultured Acetatifactor sp.; assembly: GCA_944381545.1. Taxonomy (GTDB): domain Bacteria; phylum Bacillota; class Clostridia; order Lachnospirales; family Lachnospiraceae; genus Acetatifactor. The sequence goes on from CALWLO010000004.1 coordinate 15,289, forward strand.
AAGGTGATGCTATCACAATGCCCACTGCAGCGCCTGCAATATCCATGGCCCGTTTGATGATTTTATTGCTGGTGTTGGACAGGGGCACATACCGGATATTGATTACCGGCAGTCCCATCAGATCTTCCGTATAAGGCCTGGTAGGAATCACACTGTTATAGTCCGGAATAAACTTAGTATGCACTCCGGATTTCTCACAGATATTTACAATATACTCCAAATTCTCATAATCCTTCAGCGCCAGCGCAATGGCAATCTCATCCAGTTCATTCTGCGGCAGGATTACTTCCAGGTTTTCAATGCGCCCCAATACCTTAACACCCTTATACAGAGTTCCGCAAGGCACCGTATCATCCAGTATACCGCATACCTTGTACCCCCACTGGGGATTCCACTGCAACCGGTCGATATACTGTTCCGCCGCCCGGGAATATCCCACTACCAGCACATGCTTAAGGTTATAGCCTTTCTTCCGCATCGTCCATAGCGCCTTGCGCAGCACAATCCGGGTCAGAGAGGTAAAAAAGATATTCAGCAGATAAAATATGGCCATCATCCCTCGGGAATAGTCAATTTCCCTGATTACCACGTATAGGATGATGATATAAAAAGCCATACCCAGCGTGTTCGCCTGAATAATGGAAAGGATCTCATGCCGGCGCTTCATTGTACGCTTCGGGCCATATACATTGCATAGAAAATATAAAACGATATACCCCGGTACCAAAAACAGCAGCACAATGAAATAGTCTCTTACCGGCAGAATACCCACGCCGGTTTCCCGGGCGTCAATTATATAGAATTTAATAAAATAAGCCAGCGCATAGGACGCCGTCGTAATCATGGCATCCATCAGTACATGCAGCCGGTTAAATACCTTTTGGTTGTCCTTAATCATACGGCTACTCTCCGTCAGGCTCTTAAGTCTTTCTGATCTTTTATTATTTTACCTTAATCCTGACGCAGAAACAACTTAAGATTTTATGAAGATGCGGACAAGATCCAGCCACAGGGTCATCTGGATACGGCAATAATTGCCGAGATTGCTCCATCTAAAGCGTACCTTATGGGCTTTCCCGACATTGCTGAAACACCTTGCAATCCCTTCCGCATATCCTTTTACATATAGCATGCCCATTTTTTTCTTGGTAAAAAAGGCAGTTTTTATGCAAAATCCCAGCAGCAGAAAGGGAAGATTGAAGATAAGCTGCAGAAGGGGCATATTTTTTCCGATTAAATATGCGTTATTGGCAGAAGACAGCTTTACCTTGAAAGCATTATAGCGGGAACCGGAAGATGCACTGCCCGCATGAAGTACCTTTGCCTGTGGCTCGTATACATTGTACCAGCCGTAGATCTGCGCCCGATAGCCAATATCAATATCTTCCAAGTATGCAAAATGAGTTTCATCAAATCCCCCCAGCGAAAGTATTGCATCCCGCCGATAAAGAGAGGCTCCGCCGCAGGCAGCAAAGACCCGAACCGGCTTCTGATAGTGCCCCGCCGGCCGTCCTTTGCCCCGGGCAAAGGCCCAGCCCAACGCATTATAACGATCACCGGCATCATCGACTCTGGACTCATCCTGCATGGACAGCATCAGGGGGCTGACAGAAAAGATCCGCTGATCAGACTCCATACGGCGAAGCAGCGCCCGGATAAAGCCCGGCTTTACTTCCGTGTCATTATTCAGCAGCAGCACATAGGGAGTATCCGCTGCCCGGATCCCCACATTAACGGCATGGCAGAAGCCCGTATTTGCCGGCAATTCTATCAACCTTACTTCGGGATATTCCCGGCGGATAATTTCCAGGCTGCCGTCAGCCGAAGCATTATCTACTACCAGGACGGAAAATTCCCGGCCCGGCGTCACACCAGGGAATTCACTGTGCTTCGCATCCTCCGCCTGCTGCGCCCGGAGGCTGTCCAGGCAGCGGCGAATATAAGCTTTCCCGTTATAATTAGGAATAACAACTGTTATTTTCATATTACCGCATTTTTCCTTTTCTGCTCGCCGATCCATGCTCCGTCAGATCACACACCAGCTGGGGATCCCACAGAAGCACATAGCCTGCCTCCCGCAGCCTGCGGCTTAATCGCAGCCCCATGCCCGCATAATCATAGTCTGCCGGAAGGCGGCGCCAGTCATACATATCATTTACTACATCCGTTTGATATTCCAGTCCGGTGATCTCCCGGAACAGTTCCCGGCATGACTCTCCCAGGCGGATACAGCGAAGATCCAGGGCCTGGGCCTGCTGCACTAAAGTCGCCCGGTTCAGATAGCCGCTGTAGCCATCCTTTAGCCCCTGATACTGCACCACACCTACATCGTTCATCATACCGCCCACAATCCGCCGGCCCTTCCCCAGCACTCTGCCGCCCAGCGCACCGATCTCCTTTCTCTGCACCAGGACGGGAGGATCGTACTGCGTCCTGGAAAAACCCATATGCTGCGTCATGGAAACGGTAGCCCTCCAGCCCTGGCTATTGACAAAATCCTGGGAAGCCCTTACTCCTGCTTCATAAGCATAGAGCTTGCTCTCAGGATTGGCCGCCGTGGAAGCGCTGTGACAGCGCCAATGGTAGAGGACTCTGGGAATATGCCGGATCGCTCCCGGCGTACTCCGTAATAGCCCTGCTGCCCTCAATACCAGATCATGATCCTGGGCGCCATCGTATTCCCTGCGAAAGCCAAGCTGCCGCATCACATCTGCCCTTAATACCAGCAGATGGCAGATATAGTTATTGGTCATCAGCAGATCCAGATTAAAGTCCGGTTTCCTGTTTGGCTCATAAAAACGCTTTGCTTCTTCATCGCATTTATCTTCATCTGAATATAGCATCTGCGGCGCTGTATCTGCACCTTTTCCCGCTTTTGCGGCAGTCTCTATGACCGCAGCCATCTCATAGAGAGCATCCGGTGTCAGCAGATCATCATGATCCAGCAGGGCAATATAGTCACCGGTGGCCCATTGCAGCGTCTCATTGGTATTGTCTGCAATGCCCCGATTCCCCGAGAGATGATGATAACAGATACGCTCATCTCCATAGGAGCCGGCAATCCGTTCCAGCACCTCCCCTTTCCCCGCATCCCCAATCACCAGCTGCCAATGGGGATAGGTCTGCTTCCGGACAGATTCGATCATCTCCCGATAATAACGCTCCGGTGTGCGGTAGGCCGGCACCAGGATACTGAAAATGACAGGCTCCTGCCATATATGGGCTTTCTGCTCCTCCAGTACCTTTCCGGACACTGCCTCATAGGTATAAGTCTCCTGCTTCTGTGGAAGCAGACGCTCCTTTATCGCAAGCATTGTCTCCCCCGGGCCGTTTCTTTTCAAATAAGATATCGTTTTCCGCAAATTATCCACACTCAGTTTCCCCATATCCTTGATTCCTTTCTTCGGGATCGTTCCTGTTATTCCCTTGAACATCCCTGCAGCCCCATAAATGCGCCGGACAATTCCGCCGCTGCCTTACATAACACAGAAGTCGCCCCTTACGGGGCGGCTCCTCTCCTTACATTATGATTCTTACTTTATACAGAAAATATTTACAGCAGGGCTTTCAAATCCTCTGTCAGCTTTTCTACCCTGGCCTGGGCATCCTCAAGGCTGTTACCCACTACACCCATATAAAACTTGATCTTAGGCTCGGTGCCGGAAGGTCTTGCACAGCACCAGCAGTTGTCGGGAAGTTCAAAATACAGTACATTGGATCTGGGCAGTCCGGTCTCGGACACAGCGCCGGTCTCCATATCAATGATCTTGTTCTCCTGATAATCGCGGAACTTCAGTACCTTGGCATCCCCGATGGCCTTAGGCGGATTGTTCCGCAGCTTATCCATCAGGGCAGCAATCTCCTTTGCACCGCTGACACCTTTCATGGTAATCGTGTACTGCGTCTCCTTGAAATATCCATACTTCTCATACATCTGAAGCATCATATCCCACAGGGTCATGTTATTCTTCTTGCAGTATGCGGCAACCTCACACAGACACATAACGGCTACACAGGCATCCTTATCTCTGGCATGAGTACCAGCCAGACAGCCATAGCTCTCCTCCAGACCAAATACATAATTGTTAGAACCGGTCTGCTCAAACAGCTTAATCTGCTCGCCGATGTACTTAAAGCCCGTCAGCACCTCAATCAGCTTTACGTTGTAGTTCCTGGTGATGGGGAAAGTCATATTGGTAGTTACAATGGTAGTCACCAAAGCGGGATTTTCCGGCATAGTCCCGCTTAAGGTCTTCTCACGCAGGATGTATTCTGCGATCAGCATACCGGACATATTTCCGGTAAACGCCACATATTCGCCAGTCCTGGTATCCTTGGCATATACACCCAGACGGTCGGCATCAGGATCGGTAGCCAGTACAATATCCGCATCCTTCTCTTTTGCCAGTCGCAGTGCATAGGTAAACGCCTTGGGATCCTCAGGATTCGGATAATCCAGAGTGGTAAACTTCGGATCCGGGTTCTCCTGCTCGGGAACCACATAGACATTCTTAAAGCCCAGCTCGGACAGAACTCTTCTGACAGGCAGATTACCTGTACCGCACAGAGGAGTATATACGATTTTTATATCATCAGCAACTTCCCTGATGATCTCAGGATGAATAATCTGCTTTTTCAATTCCACCATGTATGCATCATCGATCTCTTTGCCGATGATCTGGTAGAGACCTTCTGCCTGAGCCTGAGCCTTGCTCATGGTTTTCACCGTATGGTAATCCTTTATGGCCTGCACCTCGCCGATGATCTCCTTATCCTTGGGGGCGGTAATCTGGGCGCCGTCCTCCCAGTATACCTTATAGCCGTTATATTCAGGGGGATTGTGACTTGCTGTAACCACAATACCGGCAGTGCAGCCTAGAGTGCGCAATGCAAAAGACAGCTCCGGTGTGGGTCTCAGAGACTCGAACACATAAGCCTTGATGCCGTTGGCAGCCAGGCACAGCGCCGCCTCATCTGCAAATTCGGGCGACATAAAACGGGAATCATACGCAATGGCCACTCCCTTTTTCTGCGCTCCCTGCTTGATAATATAGTTAGCCAAGCCCTGCGTGGCTTTTCTCACAGTGTAAATGTTCATACGGTTGGTACCTGCTCCGATAACCCCACGCAATCCACCGGTACCAAATTCCAGCTCCTTATAGAAACGATCCTCAATCTCCGTCTCGTTCCCGCCGATAGCTTCCAATTCCTTCTTGGTATTCTGATCAAAATAGTCATCCTCTAACCAGAACCGATACTCCTCCATATAGCTCATCGTACATCCTCCTCTGATTCTCTCTAAACGGCATACCGTATGGATATGTCATTCTTACGGCTATTATATCATAATTGCTCTGCAATCATGACTTCATGGCCATCCGGCCGTCTCCTGCCTGGAATAAGGTCATTATATCATATATTTTTCCATTTTTACAGTACTATTTTTCGGAATGTTTGCAATCTGTGTAACAGTTCCGCTGATTCGTTACCTCTCAGCATCCTCCTCCACCGGGCGCCAGGCCTTTCCAAACTTTACGTCCTTAAACAGGGCAGCCAGACCGGTAATCTGCTTCAGGCGCAGAGGGGCCACTCGGTTGGGGTTATAGGTATTGGTCTTTATCTTGTCTATGGGAACAGCTATTACATGATATACAGGGCTCTTAAACTCCATAATCCATCTCCTCTATACTCTGATATTTTCGCCGGATCATATCCACATACTTTTGTTGCTGCCTGGTCATTCCAAACCCCATAAAACGGCAGTTGTGATCGTTTTTCAGGATACAATAGCACATGCGCTTCCAACTGGGAATATCCTTAGTGGATTTGATATCGTCTGTATCGTCCGGGATTCTCCCCAGGAAAATAATCCGGGATTTCTTATTGAGGGTATAATTGGATACTCCGTTACGGCGGATCAGATATCCGTGATCCAGCAGTTCCTGTATGGTCTCTTCATCCAGACCTCCCCCTGTCTTATGCCAGAATATAATCGATGTATTGAATTTTTTCGCATAATTGTTCCGCAGTCTCTTGGGCAGGGTTTCCAGTAAGAATCGAGTATAAGACTCCCATGTATGTCCCTCCGGAAGCCGCACATTCCGATACCCCATGGCTCTGGTCTTTCCATAGATACAGGCAAAATTGGCTCCTCTTACCCTCCCCACCGGTTTTACCCAGATTTCCGGATCTATGACACGATATAGATTCAGGGAATCCTTGGAATAGTCATTGAATGGGGAAGCCACCCGCATCTGAGATACTTTCAGCCCCGCCATATAGTACAGGTCATATAAGTGATTATAGTCATATTCGAACAGATAATTGGCATGCCACACATCGCTTTGGGACCAGTCATATATCGGAGAAGCGCACCAGACATCCTTAAACTGCCTGCTGATCCAACATTCCCCCTTATATCCATACTTTTTATTCAGAAAGCCGCTGTATTAGCTGCTGAGAGCTGTCCGGGTAGCCATCGGAAGGCAGACCCAGTAAAGCTCCGCCTCTTCCTTGATTCTCTCAAACGTCCTCTCGATGTACTCCGTCGTCACCGTATACTGCGCTTCAAAATCCTGATGAAACACACCGATCTTCTTATTAATCCTCCCTTTAGCCTGTATCATATGGTGGCTATGGCTTTACCTATATTGAATTTTAAGATATGAAAATTTCCGGATAAATTGATTGATGATACGTTAAAGAAATATTCGGATATCTGATATGGAATATTACCTGTTTCGAAGAGGAAATACAGCTTTTTTCTTTATTTTTTTATAGTCTTCTTCATTGGGAAGTCCCAGGTAATTCAGACGTATATCCATTCCATCTAGCCGATGTATAATCTCCCTATCAGATTCCATTACGTAATCCATTACATCTTTGATTTCATTGTTCACGTACTCCTTTAGAGACTTCTCCAGCCTATCTATCCGAGTGCTGACCGCCTCCTCCACCGTTCCCACTTGAGACTCCAGGCTATCCAGCCGGGTCTCCAAACCGTCCATCCGGGTCTCGAAAGTCTCCTTCAAATGGTCCATTCGGGTATTCACTCCGCCTATTTCTTTGCCGACATATTCAATAATCGCCTGCAATAATTCTTCATTATTCATGATCTTTGCTCCTCCATTGCTTTTGATCATACACATATTCAGTTCGTCACTGAGGATTGGGGGTAATAGTTGATGGCTGAATTGTAAAAAAGAAATTTCCCAATTCACTGCTGGCACAATCTCGCAGACAAGCCTGAATTGTGCATGAGATCAGATTTAAAAAAGTATGGAAAAAACTCCCCATACTTTTCTTAGTATGCTGGCCTTATTATGATTGCTATACAATCACGGTATAGATGGCCATCCGGCCGTTCCCTGTTCAGAATAAGGTCATTATACCATGATTGCTATACAATCACGGTATAGATGGCCATCCGGCCGTTCCCTGTCCGGAATAAGGTCATTATACCATATATGATATTTTTAAGCAATAGATTTTTTATTGATCCGCAGCTTTTTCTCTGTCTTTTAACCAATTTGAACAAATGCTTTGTCTGTTCATCCTGTTACCGCACCGAATCCGGCAATTTTAAGGTATAATCACTGCGTTCCAGTGTGAAATTCGGGTTAAAATAGGGATCCCCCTGCTCCAGCAGAGCTTTCCAACGGGACTTAAACTGGCCGGACTCCTCTTCATAGCGGGCCGCATTCTCGCCCTGGGTATCCGCCCCCCGGGATACAGATTCATAGTGATACAGCTCTGCAAAGGGGGTGAATACATTCAGCTTCCCCTTTTCCCGCAAACGCAGACAGAAATCCACATCATTTAGGGACACCGCAAAGTCTTCATCCAGACCGCCCACCATCTGATACAGGCTCTTTTTCACCATCAGACAGGCGCCGGTTACTGCAGAGACATTCTGCGTATAGCAAAGCCGTCCCATATATCCCAGATCCTGAAAATTATGCCGATAGTGGGTATGGCCTGCAGTGCCGTGAGCCCCCATACCGATAACAATTCCTGCATGCTGAATGGTATGGTCCCCATAATACAGCTTAGCTCCCACCGCCCCCACGTCCTCCCGCTGGGCATACATCAACAGCTCTTCCATCCAGTCAAAGGTAATCACCTGGGTATCATTATTAAGCAACAATAAATAATCCCCTTCGGCATATGTCACACCCAGGTTGTTGATTCTGGAATAGTTGAAGTCCCCTGCATAAATGACTATTTTTACCCTGCTGCCTGCCATACCGGAGGCCTCCGCTTTCAAAACACCCTTATCATAAGGCATTTCGCCGAAGCTGGCTTCTATCGCTTTCGGCAGGGCATTTTCATAATCAAAGCCCAAAAGCTGTGAATAATACGCCTTAATCTCCTGGGATGTACTGCCGTTTTCCACAATGACGATCTCATAATTATCATAGGTTGACCGATCCATGATGGAATCCATACAGCGTTTCAGATCCTCCGCATGATCCCTGTTGGGAATGACGATGGATACCCTGGGATTACCCTTTACCTGGTAACGGATGCGGAATATAGTGGGAAAAGCCCGGGTGCTGCTGATCTGGAAATGAGTGAACCCATGCTTTTCCAGATGATCAGCCACTGCTCTTTTTGCCGCCTCCACCGCATAGGGCTTGGCCTCGATATCGGAAGCCACGCTGCCCTCATGACTGCGCCAGTAATATAACAGCTTCGGCACATGATACACCTTCTCTGCACGATCCGTCAGCCGCAGGATCATATCGTGATCCTGGCTGCCATCTAAGCTGGTACGGAACAGTTCCGCATCCTCCTCCAGCAGCTTACGGGAAAATACACTGAAATGACAGATGTAATTATTCCCCCGCAGGGTATCAGGAGCATAATCCGGCTTAAAATGCATATTCACCAGATTGTCAAGACTGCTGTTTTTAAAAGTCGCCTCATCGCAATAGAGAAACTCCGCCCCAGTTTCATTAATGGCTTTTACATACTCATACAGAGCAGAGGGATGCAGCACATCATCATGATCGAACAGGCCGATATACTCCCCCGTGGATAACCGGTAACACTCATTGGTATTCCCGGCGATACCTTCGTTTTTCTCCAGCTTACGATAGACGATCCTTCCTCCGGCCATATCTGCATATTCCTGACAGATCCTGCCCACATAGAGATGCTCGTTATCAGATCCGTCTGCCAGACAAAGTTCCCAATTTTCATAGGTCTGGTTCATAACAGATCCAATCATATCCCGCAGAAACTCCTCTGGCGTATTCCACAGAGGCACCAGTATACTGACTTTGATCCTTCTGTCAAACACCGTCTCACGCTGGGCTTTCGCTGTCTCCGGATCCGGAAAGCTGGCCGTTCCAAATTGAAGGCTGGCCCGTCTCTCCCGCTTTTTGTATTTCAGCTTTCTGATCAGATCCCTGGGATGCAGCACACGCTTCAGCCGAATTCCCTGCCGGATAAAGAAATGGATGATTTTTCGAAAAGGTTTACTGATTTTCCAGAAGGCGCTGTTATGTATAAAATCCAGCTTGCTCTGCAACGCATCCCTTTCCCATTCCACCTGGGACAGCTTATCTGCCAAATAAGCGCACCGTTCCTTTTCTTTTTCATATGCTTCCCGATAATCAATCTCTGTCATGTATTCCCTCTATTTCTGCCAAAAACATGGCTTATTTTTCCGCTCCGTCAATACAAGGCGCCGCAAAGAGCCCCTCTCTGATCTGTACCGTATGCTCCGTCCAGGCTGTCAGCCTGCGTCGTCCCAGCCTGCTTCGAGCCTGCACACCGATCCGGTAGATGCCATCCGGCAAGGTATCCTTCTGCAGCGCAGCCTTAAAACCGCACAGAGCCACGTTGGGCTGCTCCTGCATGCCATATTCCGCCTCCTGGCTGTACTTTGGCTCCAAACCAATCGCATAGATATCGGTTGTTCTTTTTTGCTCTTTCAGGAGAAGGAAGTTATTATCCCATTTCACCCCAATATAGCCCTGCAGACAGACCACCGGCGGTTCTTCCGTTTTCCGGAACACTTCTTTCTCCGTGAAAACCTCCGTCAGCTGCACGCAGTAGAGCAGATTCTCCGGCTCCTGCTCCGGTGCTTCTCCCAGATGACTGCACCGGAACACCATCTGTGTCATTGTGCGGCTGTCTATATAAGCCTCATAGATATGGGTATCCCCCAGTTCCCTGCAGAGCGGCTCCGGGTAATAGGGATCCCCATTCTGATATGCCGGATGCCGGGCATACAGAGTCTGGCGTTCCTGCCGCAGCCTCTCCAGCTTCTCCCTGGTCAGATCGCTCCCCCGGCTCAAGGACTCATGGTGATACGCATGATATCGGTTCAGCACCACATTGTGCCAGCCCGCCTCCCGCAGGGAAAAGCAAAGGGCCACATCATTATAAGCTACCGGAAGATCCTCCGGGAATCCCCCCGCCTGCCAGAAACGATCCCTCTGTACCATGAGACAGGCCCCTGTCACAGCGATCACATTGCGATCCAGACTGCCGTATCCATAATCCTCTTCCTGCCCATCCTCGGTAAACTGCAGCTTATGCACCGGACCTCCGGGGAGATTGGTAATGCCCACATGCTGGATCCTCTGCGAATCCGGATAATAAAGCTTCAGCCCCACTGCTCCCACATAGGGCCGCATTGCCCGCTGCGCCATAGCTGACAGCCAGCAGTCCGCACAGACCGTAATATCATCATTTAAAAAAAGCAGCAGTTCCCCTGTGGCTGCACTGGCTCCCATATTGCACATTTTGGAAAAATGAAAGGGCATGGGCTCATAGATATATTTCATTCCGCATGTTATTTTTTCGATTTTCTTTTTATTCTCAGGACAGCTGCCGTTATCCACCACCAGAATTTCCAGCCGCAGAGGATACGGCCTGCCCTCCTGCTTCCATAAGGCCCCTGTCTTCTCCATCCGGCAGATAGCCTCCCGGCACTTCTGCAGGGACTCCAGACATTGCTCCAATATCTGAGGATTATCTTTGGAGGGAATAATCACGGAGACGGTAACCGCTTCTCCGCCTATCTCCTTTGGGTAGTCAAAGCCGTCGGGCTGACGGTATTTCTTCTGCATCCCTTCTCCTGCCGCATCAAAGTCCATATGAAACAAAATCCTCGGCAGATGAGCAATCGCATTGCCTCCTGGGGTAAAGCCTCCCGCCTGCTCCAGCAGCTGATGCACCAGCAGGCGTACCTGTTTCGTATCTGTATATAACAGTATCCGTTCTTTGTGAGCAAGCTCCTCCATCAGTTCCCGGCGCACAGCAATCACACTGCCCAGATAGAAGCAGGACAGCCAGGTATCGGGCGACCAATCCGGCTTAAAATAAGGACTGTTACAGTGTTTTTCGTCCGCATCCAGCACATCTTCATCCCCATACAGCAGCTGTGTCTCGGGATGGGCTGCAAAATAGCCGGCAATCTGCGAGACCGCCTGGAGATCCAGCCTTCCCCTTCTCTGCAGGATCAGGCAGATGCCCATCTCCGCCAGCCGGTCCGTCCCCGTCTGCGCTCTCCTATCCGCAGTAACTGCCCCCTCCCCTGAAGCTTTCATCTCCGCCGGGGCTTTGGTATCTGTCGCTATTTCCTCCTGCAGCTTCAGCCATTCCTCATAGGAAATTCGGTGTTTCGCCCGTTTCAATCTCGCAGCGTACTGTTTATTCAGTTGTCCTTCCAGAATCCTGCGTACCCTTGCCTTGATATTCAATCGCTCATCCTCTTTTTCCTGATTCTTCAGACTGCGCTGCTAACCACACTCATGATCAGACGATCCGCTTTCTGACCGCCCTGGCCATATCCTCCGCCATCTGCATCGGCAAACGCACCATTTCCATGCGCAAATACAAAGTATTTTCCGCTTTAGGCTGCAGACGGGCAATATCAATATTGATGTTCGGATCCGTGGTGGGAAAAACAGCCGTCAAATGGATACTTCCATCCGTCTCCCTGGACTTGATCAATTTGCCGTTGACTACCACCAGCCTGGAAGTATTTAAGGCCACCGGCTCTCCATTAAAGCGCATCTCCAGAATATTGCAGATCCCGCTGTCCATAGCCGGATCAATCCGCAGCATACGCACATTGCCGCTCACTGGCAGCTCCAGCTCAATATGCTTATCATCCACATAAGCCTGCTTCAAAAACCGGGAATTTTCCTCCGCATATCCGGCCCCGGTATCCTCATAGACCTGTACTTTCGACAAGGCTGCGTCTGCCTCCAGCTTCTCGATCCATTTTTGCGGCTCTATCAGCTTACGGTCAATGATCTCCCGCAGCACAGCCATGGACACAACCTTTCCCTCCACATACTGCTGAAACTCATATTCCCGCTCCCGGTATTCCTGTGCCTGAGCCTGAGTAATCCCCAGCCTTTCCAGCACAAGGCTCAGATCCATCCGGTTACGCTTCTCATTTTCCAGCAGATAACAATATACTGCCCGGAAAGCCAGTTCCCGGGTCTCCACTGCCTTTCCGAAGGTCCATTCATAATCAATTAACGTCCAGTTATCTCCATCCACAAGAATATTGGAGAACACCAGATCAAAATCCGCTACCGGGTATTCCTCATGATAACCGATCAGCTCCAGATACCGGTCAAAATAGCGCCAGAAGCCTTCCTGGTCTTCCTTTTCCAGACATTCATCCAGCAGCTCCGAAAGCGGCCTGCCGGACACATATTCAAATTCCGCCCAGCAGTCATTTCCCTGCTCCACCAGCCTGCATTTATTGATGGACAATCCGCTGCCCTGATACCGCTCCACCAAGCTCTCATAGGCAAAGGCCATCTTGCTTACATGTTCCCTGGCTTCCTCAGTCAAAGGATATTTGCATACCACCGCCTTGCCCTCATCATCTCGGCAGATCTGGGTTCTGATCCGAAACTCTTTTGCCCGGTCATTGGAATACTTCACATATTTCACGGGAAAAGGCGGGCCGATGACCGCCATATAGGAATTGGCAAACACGGAAAACAGCCCCTCCTCCACGATGCCGTCAAAGGCCACCTTCTCGTCGAAAAGCACCATCCGATCCCTGTCAAAATTCCGCAGATTATTGGACAGTTCCCCCTTACCCGGCAGATAGCTGTCGGAATATACTGCGGTCATAAACTTATAATCCGGGTAGGGATAATAAAAGCTGCTCTCCCTGACGCCGCAGCGTCTGAATATCTTCTCCAGACCTTTTCGGGAAAAAGTACGGGCGCTTCCTCCTTCCTGATAATTCTCAATACCGCTGAAATAAGTACCCAGATGATCCTCCGTACAGCCCGCAAAATACTTCAATCCATATTTATTCTCTATGGCAATCAGTATCCTGCCTCCCGGCGCCAGATGCTTCGTCAGGATCTGCAGGAACTCCTCATAGGGGTGCTCCCCGCCGATATAACTCCTGCCATATTCAAAGACACCGATCAGGCAAATATAGTCATAATCCTCCGGCAGCTCCGGCTCAATATCCTGAAAATTACCCACATGAATCATCACATTCTCGCATTCACTGTGCCGATAGGCATTGATCATGCTGCGCTTTTTGGACAGATCCACACAGGTGACACTTCCGGCTTTCCGGGCCAGCGCACCGGTGATGGCGCCGCATCCGCTGCCCACCTCCAGCACCTTATCCTGCCTGGTCATGGGTACAAAATCCACAATATTCTCCCGCAGGGGAGAGAGATGGTACAGTATCGGCCAGCTTCCCCTCTGCTCAATCAGCTGCTGATATTCCGCCTGGGAATAGCTGCGCACAATATCCAGCAATTCATCCTCCACTGCGCCGTCGCAATAAAGGTCTTCTCCGGAGTATTTGCTTAAATCCAATATAATCTTACCGATCTGTTCTGTCATTTCCGATCCTTTCCTACTGCTTCCCTGCCTGGCTTGCGGACTCTCCATCCGGCTCCATTACATCCTTTACTGTAATCCGGGAGTTCATATCATAGTATCCCACCGTATTTTTATCTGATACCACCGTAATATTCAGTGCATCATATAATCTATGATATACCTGAAAGGTATCCCCCTCATAACCGGTCAACCCCAGGGACAACAGATACTCCCCGCCCTGCAGATTCATCTCCTGGGTAAAAGTGATCTCCTTTACCTGTCCCGGTTCTCCGCTGTCCAAATATGCCTTTTCAATCATCGTGTTAGTGCCGGTAATCTCCACACCGATGATATTTTTTATCGAATAAGCAAAAATCGGCGCCGGAATATGCTCATGGAACGCCACCCGCATATGGATCGAAAATACAGAACCCTTCATAATGGCATTGGCGCGTACTCCCCGTCCGTCCGTCATATACACTTCCAGTATCTCCGCCTGATGGGTCCCGTACTCCAGCAATTCCGGGTTCTGTCCTAATTCACCCGGCGCAGACTCCTGGCCGGCCGCCTCTTCATATTGCCCCACCAGAACCCGCTTATAGGCATCAATCATCTTCTTAGGGCTCCCCTCGCCCAAGAGCACTCCCTGATTCAGTAGATAGACCCTGTCGCAGTACTTGCTGATGCTGCTTAAGTCATGACTGACAAACACAATGGTCTTGCCCTTTTCCTTAAATTCCTCAAACTTTCGATAACATTTTGCCTGAAAAAATACATCGCCCACAGACAGGGCTTCGTCCACAATCAGAATCTCCGGATCAATATTGATTGCCACCGCAAAGGCCAGCCTTACAAACATACCGCTGGAATAGGTCTTTACCGGCTGATAGACATAATCACCGATATCCGCAAATTCCAGAATTTCCGGGAGCTTCGTCCTAATCTCCTCTTCTGAAAAGCCGATCATCGTACCGTTCAGAAACACATTCTCAATCCCGTTATACTCCATATTAAAGCCTGCCCCCAGCTCCAGCAATGCAGAGATCCGGCCGTTTACCTCCACCTGGCCGGAGGTGGGATTGAGTACCCCGGTGATGATTTTCAATATTGTGGACTTTCCGGAGCCGTTGGTACCGATGATGCCCACCGTTTCCCCCTGGCGGATGGAAAGATTCACATTGTGCAGCGCATGATGCTCCTTATATTCCTTTTTGGTCAGCTTTAAAGCCTCCTTAAACCGATCCGAAGGCTTGTCATACAGCTTATATACTTTATTCAGGTTTCTGACCTCGATGGCCACCTGTCTGGTATCCTTTTCCTCCATATCCTTAAGTCCCTCCCGGACGCAAAAGCCTGGCGGCATATATTCTTCAAGCCCCATCAGATCACATCTGCGAAATGCACCTTCAGCTTTTTAAAAATGGTAGCCCCCAGAACAAACAGCACTATAGTAACAGCCCAGAAGTACAGAGCAGAGGACAGATCCTCAAAAAACCAGCGTCTTCCATAAACCGCATCCCGGTAACCATCCACAATATACACCAAAGGATTGAGCTTTAACAGCGCTACCACTATGGGACTGTTTATGGCATCCAGGCTCCAAAGAATCGGGGTGGCCCACATACCGATCTGCAGCCCAATGGAAATGATCTGGGACAAATCCTTAAAAAAGACCACCACAGCGCAGGTGGTATAGGACATGGCCAGCACCAGCAGAAACAGACAGGCACCGTAATAGACAACCTGCAGGGTATATGCGCTGGGATAATAGCCGTACACACAGGCCAGCAGGATAGCAAGCCCCAGAAAAAACACATGGCTGAAGGTGGCGGCAATCACCTTGATAATCGGCAGAATGCTGATCTTGAATACCACCTTTTTCACCAGATAACTGTATTCCACCAGCGCCATAGTTCCGTGGTTTAATGCCTCGCTGAAGAAAAACCAGGGCACCAGGCCCACCGTTATGAACAGCACAAAAGGGACTTCTACTCCGCCCCTCAATGCCATAGTCTTATTGCCAAAAATCTTATCAAATACCAGATAATACATGAGCACCGTTACCAACGGCTGTGCAAAGCCCCAGACCACTCCCATGTAAGATCCGGCATACCGCTTTTTAAAATCATTCTTTGCCAGCTTCCAGATCAGCCGTCTGCTCTGCCACAGCTCCATGGGCAGCTGCTTTATTGCCGAAACCCCTGTTTTCTTTTTTTCCATATATTCCTCTCTTATATGATAATGCCAGGATCAAAAGCCTCTGGCTATGATTCCTGCAGGTAAGCAGAGAGTCCGCCCCACTTGGTATCTCTCTCGGAAAGAGTCAGCTCCGTCCCCTCAGGAATGGGCCACCGGACACCGATCTCGGGATCATCATACTTCAGGCCTCCCTCATCGCCGGGATGGTAAAAATCCGAGCATTTATAACAAAACTCCGCATAATCCGACAGCACCAGATAACCATGGGCGAAACCCTTGGGCACAAAAAATTGTTTCATGTTCTCTGCACTGAGCAATTCCCCATGCCACTTTCCAAAGGTAGGAGAGCCTTTCCGCAGATCCACTGCCACATCAAATACTTCTCCCCTGATTACCCGTACCAGCTTATCCTGGGGATACCGGATCTGAAAATGCAGTCCCCGCAGCACTCCCTTTTTGGAAGCCGACTGGTTATCCTGCACAAACTCCACATCGATGCCTGCTTCTTTATAATCCTGATAATGATAGGTCTCCACAAAATAACCTCTGGCATCACCGAATACCTTAGGAGTAATGACCTTCAATCCCTCAATCTCACACTCTTCCACCGTAATCTTACCCATAGTCCCTTTCCTCTCTCCTTACCATTTTTTCCCGTTACCGCCGACTCATAGCTGTATTTTCATTTCTTCCCATATAGCTGATATTCATATCCACGTTGCCTTCAATACCGTCAATCCTGCCCTTGGAGGTATACTGCCACATATGATAATAACCGTCATACAGGGGGACGCTGCGGTACTCGGCCAGCCAAATATAATAGCTCTCCAGCCTGTCCGCCTGTACCTTGTTATAATACCAGTTCCTGCTGGCATATACCCCGGCATCATAGCCGGCATTCTCCACTGTCCGGCAAAATGCATCACACACCAGGGTTCTGGTCTCCACTGTCAGACCATCTGCCCGGCCGTTGCCCCCGGCCCCCTCGGTGTCAATAAAAATCGGATAATCCAGACTGTACTCCCGCACCAGCTCCAGCACCATGGAAGCTTCTTCCACCGCCTCCACCTCATCAATCGCCTGGGTAAAAAAGTATACACCTACCTTTACCCCTGCTGCGGTTGCTCCCCGTATATTGGCTTCAAAATAAGGATCCACCACCAGACTGCCTGTAGAAGACCCTCTGTAGCCTGCGCGAATGATGGCAAAATCCACCCCCGCTGCTTTCACCTTCTCCCAGTCAATCTCCTGATTCCATTTGGATACGTCAATACCCACCTCTGCATTGGCAGAAGCCGTCTGCAGCTCCTTTATTTCGGAGTTATCACTGTCCTCCTCCGCATCCTGCGTCCCCGTATCCTCAGCTTCTGCATCGATATCCGCCTCAGTCTTGATCAGCAGAGAAATATCCTCGATAAATACATATTCCACCTTATCCTTGACCTGCACGCGGGTAGGATTTACCGGCACCTTATAGCCTTCTATCTCCTGAAGAGATACATAATATTCTCCGGAGCTCAGCCCGCCGATGTACACCACACCGTCCTGATCCAGATCCTTATACTCTCCCTTGCCCTCCAGCTCTACCATAAAGCTTTCTCCGGTCACAGGCAGCCCCGCCCGATCCACCACCTGGATCCGCAGATCCCGTTCCACAGAGGTTACCACCAGAGAAAGCCTGTTCTGATCCTCCAGTTTCTCTGCCAGCCAAGTATTTTCCTCCGGATCAAAAAAGGTGGCGTCCCGCATAAAGGCGGACAGATCATTACCGATCCGCTGTCCGTATTCATCATAAGTCACTTCCTGGCTCTGAGTCTGGGATGCCGTCTGTGTCTCATCTGCCGTCTGTTCCCCGCCCGGTGTCTGACGCTCCCTGTTTACAAGGAGTACCAGTAGCGCCACCAGCAGGATCACTCCCATAGACCCCAAAATGCAGTACCGTTTCAGTCTAAAGTCCATTGGCTACCTCTGTCAGATATCTTCCGTAATTGGTTTTCATCAGAGGCTCTGCCAGTTTCAGCAGCTGCTCCCTGTCAATAAAACCTCTTTTGTAGGCAATCTCCTCAATACAGGAAATGTACAGTCCCTGACGTTTCTGGCAGGCTGCCACAAAGTCCGCTGCGTCCAACAGGGAATCATGATTGCCCGTATCCAGCCATGCAAACCCCCGGCCCAAGGTCTCCACCATCAGAGTTCCCCGGTTTAAATACTCGTTATTGATACTGGTGATCTCGATTTCTCCCCTTGCAGAGGGCTTCACATTCTTGGCAATCTCCACCACATCGTTATCATAAAAATACAGTCCGGGTACGGCATAATTGCTCCTGGGGTGCTCCGGCTTCTCCTCAATGGACAGCGCTTTGCCGTTCTCATCAAACTCTACCACCCCATACTCCCTTGGATCCCGTACATAGTAACCGAAGATCGTAGCCCCCTTCTCCCGGGAAGCCACCTCCCGGAGGACTCTTGAAAAGCTCTGTCCGTAGAAGATATTGTCTCCCAGCACCAGGGCCACCCGGTCACTGCCAATGAACTGCTCGCCGATAATAAAGGCATCCGCCAGTCCCCTGGGACTCTCCTGTACGGCATAGCTGATCTCCATTCCCAGCTGCTTTCCATCCCCTAAAAGCTCCTCAAAGACCGGCAGGTCTCTGGGAGTGGAGATGATCAGGATTTCTCGAATTCCCGCCAGCATCAGCGTGGACAGGGGATAATAGATCATGGGTTTGTCATATACCGGCATGATCTGCTTACTGATCGCCTTGGTCAGAGGATATAACCTGGTACCGGAGCCTCCGGCAAGGATAATTCCTTTCATAAATAGCCTCCTTTATTGTCCCGATTTTACATGCACCAAGGGATTGCCGCAATTCTGCGTCAATCCCCCAAGCCTGATCTTCTTATTTCTCATACATCTCTGTATAATATTTCTGATAATCACCGCTGGTCACATTCTTCATCCAGTCCTCATGCTCAAAATACCAGGCAATGGTTTTTTTGATGCCTTCCTTGAACATGGTCTCGGGATACCAGCCGATCTCTTCCTTGATCTTGTCAGGAGCGATGGCGTATCTCCGGTCATGTCCCTTACGATCCTCCACATAAGTAATCAGATCGGCGCTCACCAGGGCTTTTCGGGGATCTCCCTGGGGTAGCATCTCCTGCAGCGTCTCAATAATGATGTGGATAATCTCGATATTCTGTTTTTCATTATGTCCGCCGATATTGTAGGTCTCAAACAGTCTTCCCTGTTCCTGCACCATATCGATGGCCTTGGCGTGATCCTCCACAAACAGCCAGTCCCTCACATTTTTGCCGTCCCCGTACACCGGCAGCTTTTTCCCCTGCAGCGCATTGTTGATAATCAAGGGGATCAGCTTCTCCGGGAACTGATAAGGGCCGTAATTATTGGAGCAGTTGGTAATATTAGCCGGGAAACGGTAAGTATCCATATAAGACTTCACCAGCATGTCCGAGCTGGCCTTACTTGCGGAGTAAGGGCTGTGCGGATCATAGGGCGTAGTCTCATAGAAAAAAGCATTGTCGTCATCCGGCAGGGAACCGTACACCTCGTCCGTAGACACATGCAGGAACTTTTTTCCCTCCCTGAAGGTGCCGTCCGGCAGCTCCCAGGCTTCCTTGGCACAGTTCAGCATCACCGCCGTCCCCAGCACATTGGTCTGGACAAAGATCTCCGGATTACGGATGCTGCGGTCCACATGGCTCTCTGCGGCAAAATGCACCACTCTGTCGATATCATTCTCCGCAAAGACCTTGCGGATGGCTTCCTTGTCACAGATATTGGCTTTTATAAAGGTATAGTTTTCCCGATTCTCCACATCCCTGAGGTTCTCCAGATTGCCCGCATAGGTCAGGGCGTCCACATTGATGATACGGATCTCCCTGTCATACTTTTTAAACATATAATGAATATAATTGGAGCCGATAAATCCGGCGCCTCCGGTTACCAGGTAAGTTCTCATCGCTTTTTCCTTTCCTTGCACAAATCTGCCCACATTATAACATATTTTTCCTGTTTATACAACCTTGTGACTTTCATACTGCTCAAATAGAGTAACAGCTGCGCCCGCACATAAGAGGACAATATAGAAACTAGTACCCAAGGTAGCTCAAATTCAGATCCACATCTCCGCTGATACCGCTGACCCTGCCGGTAGATTTATACTGCCATAGGTCATATCTTCCGGTGTAGGTGGGAGAAGAACTATATTGAGCCAGCCAGATCTTATAGCCGCTTAGCTGACTGGTATCGATTTTCTCCGTGAGCCAGGTTTTGTTGGCATAGATTCCCGCCGTATATCCCCCATTCTGTATGGTCTGGCAGAATGCCTTGCATACCTCGGTACGGGTCTCCTTGCTGATACCGTCCGCACGGCCTCCGCTGGCCTCCACATCCAGAAATACCGGATAGGAAATCCGATAGTTTTTGATCATATCCAGCACCATGGATGCCTCTTCCACCGCCTCCACCCGATCCACGGCCTGAGTAAAGAAATATACGCCTACCTTCAGGCCCGCATCCGTAGCCCCTTTGATATTGCTCGTAAACTTCGGATCCACAATCAGACTCCCCTGGGAGGATCCCCGGTATCCGCAGCGGATAATCACATAGGATACGCCGGAATTTTTCACCGCATCCCAGTCAATATTCCCATTCCATTTGGATACATCAATCCCCATGGTACCGGTGCCTGTTACCAGGGAACCGTCACTGGCAAAAGTATACTTTACCCCCTGAATCACCTGTTCACCGGTCACTGCATTGCCGTTGACGT
This sequence comes from uncultured Acetatifactor sp., assembly GCA_944381545.1. GTDB lineage: Bacteria > Bacillota > Clostridia > Lachnospirales > Lachnospiraceae > Acetatifactor. The sequence continues at coordinate 36,117 of CALWLO010000004.1, forward strand.
CAAAATATTTTACGACGCCGTTAATCGTCTGCCAGCCCGTATATTTAGCTTCTCCTTTTTTAAAAAACTTATCAGCCGTATAATAATCCGCATAATATGCCGGACGATAATTATTATTTTCCTGCACAAAAAGTTCATTGCCGTCCTTATCCTTCAGCAGAGAGGTTCTGTTTTCTCTGGGATGCTGTTTGACCGTTACTGTGCAGACTGCAGAGATCGTCTGCCCCCCCTCCGTATATTTCACGGTAATATTTGCCGTCCCTGCTGCCAGGCCCGTTACCGTAATCGTTCTGCCGGTAATTTCCGCCTTGGCGATACTGCTGTCGGAAGACTCTACATTCAGCTGGTCTGTATCTGATCCATTTTCCAGCGTTGCCGTAATCGTGGCCGCAGCTCCGGTATACACCACCTCCGTCGCCTTATCCAGCTTTAGATTCTTACTGCCAGTCACATTGACACTGCAAGAAGCGGTCAATCCGCTGACCACATTCCCCCCGCCGTCCACACCACTGGCAAAGTAGGAAATAATGACAGGCTGCTCTGTTACGGCTACTGCAGTTACTTTCCCGCTGCCATCCACGGTCACGGCGCCCGGATTATTGCTGGTCCAGGTAATATTCTGGATCGTCACCCCCTCGCAGGAAACAGTCAGGAGAAAGCTCTCTCCCACCGCAAGGCTCTTGCTGGAAGGATCTATTCTGCCCACATAGCCCGTCGGCGCCATACTGGGAGTAGCAGTGGGTGCCGATGTCGGAACCGGCGTCACCGTTGGGCTGGCTGTCGGTGCCTGAGTAGGCATCTGGGTGGGTACTGGTGTCGGCGCCTCTGTGGGGATCGGTGTGGGTGCCTGGGTGGGTACCGGCGTGGGTGCCTGGGTGGGTACCGGCGTGGGCGCCTCTGTGGGGATTGGCGTGGGCACCTCTGTTGGGATTGGCGTGGGCACCTCTGTGGGGATTGGCGTAGGTTCTTCTGCAGGAGCCATAGTGGGAGTTTCTGCAGGTATTTCCGTTGCCAGCTCCTCCGTCCCCGGATTCTCCTGGGATAATCTGACAAAGCTGCTTCCAGATGCCAGTGTCATAGGATCCGGAATATTGCTCTTTGCCACCTCCGCATAGGAAATCATGGTACTGGTGCTTTCTACCCATGCCACCGTATCCTGCAGATAACTTTCTACAACTGTCTCATTGATCTTGGTATCTTCCTTTGCCACGTCCACCTGAGACTCTGTTTTCACCTCGTCCGATACATCCACCTTTGCGTATTCAATCTCTTTCTTGACTTCCGCCCTCTGTTCTCCGGATACCAGACCATAACTTTGATATTTCTCATCGGTCAGCTCATTCATCACCAGCCTGTACTGCCCCGGAGTAAGATTCTTTTTATAGATAATCCCATCCATATCATCATCGGACCACATGACAGTAGCGCCGTCGGGATCCGTAATCATGACGCTGAAAGGGACATTGCTGATCAGCTTGCCCGTTTCCTTGTTAATGAATTTGATCTTCAGATCCTTTTCGATGGAACTGAAACTCAACTGTACGGTGATATCCGGTGTATATTCCTGTTCATCATAGCCCCCCGGCTCCGGAGTCTGCGTTGGCTCCGGCGTTGCCAAGGCCAGCTGCATATCCACATAGGCCTGCTGCGCATTTGCTATGGCATCCAGCCCCTGACCGCCGATCAGAGTGACTCCCGCCAGCTGTGCGCCAACCTCCTGATAGACCTTTGTATCCGCACTGCGCAGCCGGGAACTGACCAGCACAATGCCTGTAAGCACTGCCATCAGCAATACCGCTACACCGGCAACTAAAATAAATCTGTCAAGAATGCGGTTTCCATCCTCGTCATTCTCCTTTTTCCGGTGCGAGGAGGCAGGCAGATCTTCCTCATATTTCACCGATTCCTCCTCTGTATACGCTTCTGCCTCTGCATATTCCTCCGGTTCGTCCCCTGCATATGCTTCGTCTTCTTCATATTCCTCCGGTTCGTCCCCTACATATGCTTCGTCCCCTTCGTATTCCTCCGGTTCGTCCCCTGCATATGCTTCGTCTTCTTCATATTCCTCCGGTTCGTCCTCTGCATACGCCTCGTCTTCTTCATATTCCTCCGGTTCATCCTCTGCATATGCTTCTTCCCCATATACCTCTATATCCGCCCGGTATATCACTTCCCTTTCCGGCATTTCTTCGCAATATACAGCAGGCTCCTCTGCCAGAATCTCATCCTCCGGATAGTCTTCCTCATATTCTTCTGTATACTCCTCTATGGGTTCCCCGTCATAGGTCTCACCCATATAGTTCTCTTCCTCCGGCTCCTCCCGGAATTCCAGCTCGTCCCATTCCTCCTGAAATTCCTCTATAATCTCCTCAGGCGTCTTCTTCGGCCTGCCAAAACGTCCCGCAAACTTTTGCATCCTGATTCCTCCCGATCCGAAAACCTGTACTTCTGCTTCGGATGATCTGTGGTCACATGACGGTATATCAGGTTCAGTATAGCATTGATGCCCTCCTCTGTTCAAGAAAAAAAGGGATATTCATAAATTCTTAATTTATCCATATGAATAATTATGGACATCTCACCGGGATAATAGTAAAATAATGGCAGAAAGCGAGGTACATTATGCAGCAGAAATCAAATCTCCCCCACCATGAACCGGAAATTCCGGACCTTGAGATTATTGACCTGGATCAGAACCCGGATGCAGCAGAAACAGATGCTTTCATCCAAAGCTCCACCGCCATAGAGGGGGAAGCTCCATCTGAAGGTCAGGAGCCGCACACTCCCCATGGTAACATTTTATCCCGGATCAACTGGCATATTGTTTTTGCGGCGGCGCTGGTACTATGCATTGCTCTGGTTGTCTTCCGGCTCTCCAGCTGGGGAACCCGCATTCCGTCTCTTTTTGACCCTCATGCAGATTTTGACGATACGGATTCCATCGAAGTACTGGATAATATGATCAATGTTCCCGCAGACCTGCGCCAGGATACGGACGGAGTGCGCACAGTGGTTGTGCTGGGCAATTCCCCTTTTTCCGATGAACGGGATGCTGATGACGGAGTCATCAATCTGGTGAGCCAGATGACCGATGCCGAGATTTATAATTGTTCCGTGGCTGATTCCCATCTGGCGGCTTCGAATGCGACCTTTCTGCCCGACGAAGATCCCATGGACGCCTTTAATCTATACTGGCTGACCACACTGATTACGCTGCAGAATACCTCCATCTATGAAAGCGCTTTCGGCGCTATGGGTGATGCAGTGCCTGCCGATGCCCGTTATGCCTATGATACCCTGTCCACCCTGGACTTTCAGACGGTGGATGCCCTGGTCATCATGTATGACGCCACCGACTATCTGGAGGAGCGCCCCCTGTACAATGACCAGAACGCCACCGATATCCAGACCTTTGCCGGGAATATGGACGCCAGCCTGGAGCTGCTGTGCAATACCTATCCCCATATCCGGATCATCGTTATGTCTCCTACCTATGCCTATTACGTGGATGAGGACGGAGAATATATCAGCAGTGATATTCATAAATCTGCGGGTTACTCGCTGTCCACCTATGCCGGTAACCTGGAGCGCATTGCCTATCTTCATTCCGTATCCTATCTGGATAATATCTACGGTACGGTCAATGAGGATAACGCCGATGAATATCTGATCGACCATCTGCATCTGAATGCCGCCGGGCGGCGGAAACTGGCGGAACGATTTGTCTATGCCCTGGAATATTTTGATTAGCTTTCCGGCTTTTTTCTGAGCTTCATACGCATACGGTGTATCCGCCTCACCGTCTTTGGCGCTACCGTCAGCAGCAGCAGATACAGCTTGTTTTTCTTCGTCAGATAGGAGGACTTTACGGTATCCTGTACATGCCCCCGCAGAAAACGGACAATGGCCCGGTACTCCTGATTGTCCCGCTTCATCTGAACGATGGGAATATGCAGCAGATAATCCAGTCTCTGATACAGACCAAAACGCACCGCCACGGGCTGCAGCTGCGGATATTTCTCCGCCGCCAGCTCCAGCGCCAGGTCCGCATTATGCACATTATCCGCAAACACTCTGGAAAATTCATTTTCCTGCTTTTTCCGGGTATTACTGCCCAACCTGTAAAAGACATGATAGCCGCACACCGGAAGGGCCAGCACGCCCTCCGTGCGCTGCAGCAGCCGGAGCATCAGATGAAAGTCCTCGTTTAACTGCTTTTCCGGAAAACGATCCTCTCCCAGCAGCCGCCGGGAAACCAGCTTCGTACAGAAGGAACAATCCCCCCGGTGCATCAGCAGCTCCGTCAGAAAATCCTCGGCGGAAAAAATCTTCTCCTTCTCCGGAATCTTGCAAATGCTGGGCAACTGCTTCCCCTGTTCATCCACCTCGTCCCGTCCCACCTGCACCAGATAGTCCTCTTTCCCGCAGATCGCCTGGTAGAGCCGCCAGTACATATCCGGCTC
>CALWLO010000005.1 GCA_944381545.1 uncultured Acetatifactor sp.
TTATTTTACACCAGACAGGAGAAAAGCGGAGAATTTCTGATCTTTTTATTGCGAAAAGTTTTTATTCTTCAGAGCTGGACTTCATATTTCCCCATTTTGTTTGAAATGTATCTTTGCAAATGATGCCTTTTCCATTTCCTGACTGCCGGTAGACCAGACATGCCGCTCCTTGGCTGTTGCCATCGTGTTTTGTGCCATGACGCCAACTAGCTTGTGCGGAACATAGAGCTCTTCTAAATAGTTGATTTCCTCTGGCGTCAGGTTAAGTTCCACCGCCTTGGCCGCACCCTCAATGTGATGCAGCTTGGTAGCGCCTACCACAGGAGCCGTCACTTTTGTCAACAGCCAGGCAAGAGAAATTTCGGTCATGGCTACGCCCCTCTTTTCCGCCAGATCCGCCACTCTTTGGATTATTGCGTTGTCTTGCTGTGCGGTAGCGTCGTATTTGAGCTTTGCATAGCTGTCCTCTTCCAGCCTTTTAGAGGTCTCTCCCGGATGTTTAGAGAGCCGCCCTCCCGCCAAAGCACTGTAAGGAGTCATGGCGATATTGTCCTCAGCGCACAGCTTCACCATCTCCCGTTCCTCCTCCCGAAAAATCAGGTTATAATGCCCCTGGATAGAGACAAATTTATCAAAGCCCTCCTTTTCGGCCAGAGCATTCGCCTTAGCCAACTGATAGGCAAAGCAGTTTGAAATGCCAATATAACGAACCTTACCTGCTTTCACGATTCGGTTGAGTCCCTCCATAATATCATAGAGAGGCGTTTCATAATCCCACATGTGATAGATGTACAAGTCTACATAGTCTAACCCCAGATTCTTCAGACTGGTATTTATCATCTGCTCAATGTGCTGCTGACCGGTAATACCGGCAATGATCTCATCCTGGGTGCGGGGCAGAAACTTAGTAGCTACCACCACATCCTCCCGTTTCGCAAAGTCCCGGAGCGCCCGGCCCAGGTACTGCTCGCTTGTACCGCTTTGATATCCGATGGCCGTATCGAAGAAATTCACTCCAAACTCCAGCCCCTGTTTTATAATCTCCCTGGAGCGTTCCTCATCCAACGTCCAGCTGTGCTGGCCGTTTTTAGCGTCACCAAAGCCCATGCAGCCCATGCAAATGCGGGAAACATGGAGTTCAGAATTTCCCAATTTCGTGTATTTCATCTTATTATCCTCCTTCCGGCACGAAATATACTGGATTCCATTATTCCAGTTCTGATAAACCATTTTTGAAGTATCTCCGGTAGCTTTTCTTCTCCATCGTCAATTACACTGAGGGCTTCCCGTTTACCATCGCCCCAGACCTGCGATTTTACTAGTAAAAATACGAACTCTTTCGGATTTCTGTTTTTATTATAAAATTCTGCTGTTTCCATGTCTAATACTTATCTTTTATCTTTTTCAATACGTTTTTCGTATGGATAAATCTCTAAAAAACCAAAAAACTCCAAGTCGATGCTTGAAGTTTTTCTTGTATAAATGATTATTTCATCTTAGCACACAGCATATTGATCTCTTGGATAAAGAGAGAGGCCGCTGGCGAAAACAGCTTATTCTTTTTCCAAACTAAAACACTTCGAGTCGTGTGTTCTGGATATATTGATATAAATCGCAATTTAGGGCAGCTTCGAATTGCCAGTGCGCCATCCAGACAAAAGGCACAGCCCAGCCCTTCTTCCACAAGAAGGACGGCATTGGAAAGAAGCGTATAGCTGAGCGGTATACGTAAATCCTTTTCTTCTCGTTTGAGCCAATTCAGAATTTCTGCACGAACTTGTTCTCGCATAGGCAGTATCAAGGGATACTCTGCAATTTCATCCGGCGTAATTGATGCGTATTCAGCCAACGGATGGTCATCCCGCATGAGAACTCCCCAAGTTTCCTTTTGAGACAAACGAATAAAATCATATTTTGAGGTATCAACCGGCTCCAATAACAGCCCCACATCGATAAGCTCTTTATCCATGCGATCCTTAATGTAATCTGCCATTTCATTATACATGACGAATTGTACCAGCGGATATTTTTCTGAAAATTGTTTAATGCATTTGGCAAACAGCCTGCTGCCAACAGCTTCGGTTGCACCGATAGAAATAAGTCCGCTGATGTCTGCATTTTTCTCCACAAAAGCATTTTCCAAACGGTCTGCCAGTTCCACAATTTCTTCAGCCCGCTGATAGAAAAAAATACCATCATCGGTTAGTGTAAGTCCGTTTTTCCCCCGAAGCATTAACACAGTACCCAGTTCTTTTTCCAAGTCCATCATTTGACGGCTCAAAGTAGGTTGTGTGACATGCAGGATATCTGCTGCTCTGGTAATATTTTTTTCTTGCGCTATGACCAGAAAGTAGCGAAGTGTGCGGATTTCCATAGCGATCACCTCCAAGTGGTATGCCTGTATAATGGCATTTTTTCTTATCCTCATTTCCCCCGCCTATGTTTTCGCCTGAAATCATTTACTTCTCCAAATCTCCTGTCCAGTCAAGGATTCCTCCACACTCGACAATATTTGTATATCCAATTGCAGCAAGCTTTGCAGCAGCTTCCTTACTTCTTCTACCGCTTCTGCAGTATACATAAATTACCTGATTTTTATCCGGAAGCTCTGCCGGCTGTGTCGAAAGAATATCTTCATTAGCCACATTGATAGCGCCTGGAATATGGCCCTCCGCAAACTCATCTGCTCTTCTGACGTCAAGTATGAGATATTCTCCTTCCACCGCAAAAATGCCCTTTGCCTCATCCATAGTAATTGATGTATATTCCGCCACCTGTTTTTCTCCTTCTGGTAACTTACCCGCTGTAAATACCGATGTCGGTCCATTAGCCCCACTTATAATGGATATATCAGAAGCTCCGTCACGATTTACAGATATAACATGTTTAGCCACAAGCGCTCCTACAGCAATAACCGTAACTATAACGCCTGCAATAATCATCTTTGTGTTTTTCTTCATTACCTGTGAGCGTGCGCCAAAAATAAAAAAAACGTGCATGAAGAATAAAAAAATTTGCAAGTTACAATTTTTACTACACAATCAAGAGGCAAAATGATACGAATTAACTATACCATTTTGCCTCTTAGAAGTCTATTTAAACATTAATTAAATACTTATAAAAGTATTACAGTAAAGATGTGATCGTATCCACTCCGGCCATGCCGTCTACAGACAGGTTATTGATCTCTTGCCACTGCAGCACAACCTCACGGGTATCAGGTCCATACTTGCCATCCTCCGCCAGGCCAGCGCCCAGCAGGGTATTGAGCCGCTTCTGCAGCCAGAGGACTAATACTCCGGTGCTGCCTGCCTTATAGTGGCCCTCTGACAGCTTGCAAGCTTTGAGGAGCGTCTTTTTAATTGCTGCTGATGTGTTGGGACCCTTAAGTCCATCAACCACCAAACTGCGCCCCGCAGCATCCGTGATACCATCAGCGTTAAGGGCCTGCTGCAAACTCTCTACGTTAGCATTGTAAGAGATCGTTCCGGCGCTGGTGACGGTGTTTACGGTCTCAGTACTGGGATCCGTACCTTTTACGTCAACGATCATGTCCGCCAGCGGGAAATACCGACCGGGACAGGCCGTTGCTCCGTGGGCCTGGTGGCCGCAGATCTCAGTGATGGTAGGGTATTTGTCCAGGGCCATGCGGATCAGCTGCACAGCGGCATCATACTGGGCGGCAGGCATGTCCGCATCTGTCTCATAGTTGCCCTCTAAGCAGATGCCAACGCTGGCAGAGTTGTACCCGGCACAATGGGCGCCGACATACTCCCAGCCCCGGCCCTGGTATACGGTGCCATCACGGCGGATATAAAAGTTATAGCCGATCCCCAGCCATCCCCGGCCCAGGTGCCACTTGTGGATGGTCTCTATGCTGGCACTGGAAGCCGCAGCATGGTGGATGATCAGCATGGTGGTTTTCTTACGCTTGGTCAGCGATCCGGCAAATTGTAAATTTGCATTGATGATGTTCATAGGTTATTCCTCTCTTTCTTTTTTAATAACAAAGAACCAGACAAATCCTGGTTCTTTTAGCTCTGATTAATAGATTATACTGTTGTAAGGGTGATCCGCTTTAGCTTATCTCAAAGTAGATTCTCCACGTGCTTCCCTGGTGTTGGTTGTCAAACATAAATTTTATCAGCAAGCTGCCGGATCCGTTATTTTCTATAATCTCGTATGACGGCGAAGTAATATAAGCGATACCGTAAATATCAAGCGCCGTCACTGCGATTTTGGTGCTGTCCGCCGGGAATACCGGGCTATTTACGGCTACAGACCACTCATATTTACCATCGACCTGTGCGTAGTATACTGGCGTTGCAAACACCTTTATTTTCCCGGGCGTATACATTGGTATGGGAATCCATACTCCGGTAGGATTGCCGCCAGCGCCATTTAGGTGCATGATGTAAAGTCTGTTTGTCTTGCCTGCAGCCAATATAAAGCCCCGATGTGTGCTTTGCTTAACAAATAATGCGGTTGCTCCGCCGCCATCTGTTGGCAGATCCGTCACAACGGTATCTATAAACAGCGCCTGGGACTGGGAAGGCATTGCCGCATAGACTTCCGCTGTGGTAGTGGGCTCTGTAAATCCCAACTGGTTCAACGTGGTATAGGTCTTTAGATTAAGTGCACTCAAACTACTATATAGTGTACTGATCGCTGCTGCCAAGCCGCCAGTAGATTCCATTGTCATATCTGCCAAGTCAGATATTTGAGGCGATTCCGTCACTTGGTTTGCCCATATCCCATTATTAAAAGAAATAGGCATATCAATAGAACTCGGCATAGTAATAAGACTATTTAAAGCTTGGATCGCACCTGTGACTGTGCTATTACCTATCCCCGTAATATCCGTTGATCCAAGTATCTTATACAGCCAACGAATATTTTTTACCATCGTGGAAATCTTGCTGAAAAGACTGCTATGCGTCCCGCCGCTTTCCAGAACCGGTACATCCGTCCACCCGGCAGGACTTACAGCGTCTGTGCTGGTAAAAGAGACTGTATTGTCTGTGCTGTCCCCATCCACAGGTAATGCTCCAATATTTTCCGGGGTGATAACCACATCACCTCTTCGGAACACATCTTCTTTTGCTCCCTTTACACCCGTTACAGAGCCCGCTTGTATATTTTGATAGATATCCTGAACTGCTTCGCCATAATTCTGCGCTATTTTCGCACTGCCTGCTGCCTCCATTGCGCTGATCTCTGCTGCCTCTGCACCGGATATTGCCTTAGCAGCCTCCACACGTACATCTGCAAGGAAATTCGGCTGCAGGAGATCCTCTGTAATGGATCCCCTTTTTATATCAGCAGTAACTTGCCCGGCTGCATCAATCGCAAAGGTAATAGCACTACTGTCCGCAAACTCATACTGTGAAATCAGTGAGGAAAGATTACATATCTGCTCCGTTCCATCATCAGCTATAAAATACAGAATTTGTGTCTCTTCGTCAAAGCGGTAGTTAATAGGTATCTTTTTTAGGTTGGTATCATATGTTACTGTCCTGCCGGAATAGTATGTAACTGTAATTACGCCATCTGTGGAATTAATTTCTACATTCGTAATAAAATTCCCAGCTGTCTGAGATGAGAGTTTTGTTGTATCCAGACATATAATGCGGTCATCCAGCGTATCCAATTCATTATCTATCTGACTCAGGTTCTTTTCATTGATCGCCGGTTCCGTACGATTTTTCCACGGTATCACTTTATGGATTTTCAGTAAACTCATTTTTTCCTTCGCTTTCTGCCTTTTGCCTAGCCGTTATCTCTGCCTGTATCTGTGTATCTGCGGCGGTGGATAACTGGGCTGCTATATCATTGATACATAGTCTTTTAACCTCAATAGGTAATAACGATTGATTTACAAACTGAATAATGGTTTGTGTAAATTCTCTGATCTCCAAATTCATATACTACCTCCTCATCCGATCAGACTATATGCTTTAAGTGCATCAATCAGATTGTTTACCGCAGTAGCTACATCAGCTGCAGTGACGGTTGATCCTGTTAAAGCTTTAGCAACCGTTTTTTTGAGGGAGCCAGATCCACCAAAAAAACTAAGTGTTGTGACATTATTGCCGATTTTCACGGAACTGGTATCTACCTCAATACTTTTAATCTTTACCGTTCCTCCAGACATTTCTACATTCCCAGAGAATAATCCGGTAGATGCAAATTCTACGGCTTCCGCAAATTGCATCTTGTTTTTTACTGCTATTGTACCAGTTGTGGTGTATGCCCTGATCACATTTGTATAGATGCCATCAGATGCAATTTTCACCACATCAGATATGCCATATACGCTTAACCCATATGCATCCAACACGCTAAATCTACTAGATGATTCCGCTATCCTGAATCCATAGGAATCCATACCGCAGTAGGCAGTCTGTGATCTCTGCAGTCTTATAACATCATAGGCAGTAGAGTCCGTTGTAATCTTTACGCTCCCTCCTGTAATGTCAATACTTTTTGCAGTGATTTTTCCCTCTTCTGTTATTATGCAATTTGTCGACTCCAGCGAAAATCGGTTGGACTTAATAGCAATCTTACCAGCCTCTTGAGAGATTTCTGAGGAAATATTCCCCTTACTAACTTTTAAGCTGATATTATCTGCATTGATACTGATGGCTGCTGCCAGCTCCACCTCCTGTCCCTTTGCCCGAGTGGCTTCTGCTGAAATTTGTTCTGCAGTCTGCGTAATTCGACTGGATAACGTGGTATTGACAGTACTGATATTACCGTACAGCTCTTCTTCCGCTGCCTGAGCTCGGGTCACTTCCAGACTGATCTGTTCAGCCGTTTGCGTGATCCGGCTGGATAATGTGGTATTGACAGTACTGATATTACCGGACAGCTCTTCTTCCGCTGTCTGGGCTCGGGTCACTTCCAGACTGATCTTTTCTGCAGTCTGTGTGATCCGGCTGGACATCTCTTTTTCCAGATCGCTGATTTCCAGTCGGGTCATTTCCAGCGTATGTTCTATTTTATTTGTTTTCCCCTTGAGCTGTTTGATCTGTTTTCGAGGTAGGTTTGCATTTTCGCTGTATTGCTCTTTACCGGCGGCACTGAGAGTATCATCCAGCATCTGTACACCCTTTAATACCCGTTTAAACACATAGGAAACTATGACTCCATCATCCGTATATATTCTGATCGGATCTCCCGTTTCCACAGATGGATCCCCTGTAGTTTCCAATGTGTACGGCTGATAGGTGACCTTGGAGATTACAGTCAATAGTCTGCTTGCTATATCCGATAATTCTTCCGTACCTTTTCCATAAACCAAGAAATTATCTTCTATAACATAACCGTTATCTCCATCCCCTACTGTTACCCCTACATCATACTCCTCCTGCCGGATCTGCAGCTTAGTAATCCGCTTGGAAACAAACTTATCATAAATACAAGAGAAATACCGATTACCATCTATTTCCTCAAAATTCTTTTCTTGCGGAAACAGATCCTCCGCTGGATACAAATCATCTGCCGGGTACAGGCCATCCAGATTTTCCTGCAGCACCACGTACTGGAATCTACCAAGCCGGTTAATTTTACCAAAGCAGCCATTGATCTCACAGATTGCTGTGATAATATCCTTACCAGAAATTTCGCTTGGATCTATTGTCTTTTCCACCTGCATATCATCATTAATCAGTTCCATTGGTTCCTGTGCCAGACCCAGATAGGAAAAAAAATAATTCCTGAATTGTAATAGCGTCATAGGAAAAGACAAATCATTGTACCAGTCAGCCATATTTTTACTGTGGATTTCGTAAAGTGCATCATAAGCCACAATATTCCTATACTGTCCATCCGTAGATTCCTGATCCGTATAAACGATATACTTCCCGACAGGAAAAGGCAGGTCTGCACCTGCCAGTTCCATCTGCACTGTTATTTCCCGGCCTGTAAGATCTATGCCATAATTCAGCGCCTGCACCTTAAATTCACTTGCATAGCAGCAGCCAAAGCGCAGCTCCTCCTCTTCGCAGAGACATTCTGTCAATTCCATGGAATCACTGGAAAGATCTTCGTTGAGCAGCTGCTCAACACCATACTGAATAGACATTCTCTTTTCTTTCGATCCCGAAGTGAATAAATCTCTGTACTCGTAGTCGATCATTTCTGATGCCTCCCTAATACTCAATTAATGCAAATCGAACTGAAGCATAAATAATCCTTTTTTCTGTTGGGATTGTTCTCTTCATTACATAACTGACGTCCGGCACATAAAATGTCCCCTCTTCATAATCATTCATCCTGGGATTAAAGTAGCGTATGCGTACATTTTCCTCATCCTGATTTAAAACGTTGCCAAGAAACAACTGATTTAGGGCATATAATTTCAGATTATCAATCTCGGGAGTGGTATTAAACTCAATCTTAGACCGTCTGTGCTTCGCCACCCGGCGCTGAAGCACATAGTTGGCGTTCAGCTTAGAATTTATATCCTGCTTCTGATTGGGGGTTATATTATAAGACTCTTTGAAAATATATTCCTCCGGAAAAGGAATCAACTTCCCGGTTTGACTTATAATATAGAGCAAATTACCATCATAGCCCATATAAAACCTCCCTATGAATCAAAGGCTGGATCCCCTGTACGATTAAAGTACTCCCTGGCCAGCCGACGCATATCATCAAATGCTGCATTGGCATCATATCCGCCCGATCCGCTGGACTGGTTCTCTGCGATCACCTCTATCAATATCAGCATTTCTTTCAGGAGCAACAGTACCGGACTCATTGCCCGATAGGTACCATTTTCCACGCCACCAGCTACGGACTGCACAATCTGATCATTATTCATTACTGCCGTGCTGCCACCAAAGTTTGCCACAAGCTCCGGCCCAGCCTCTCTCGCCTGGAAAATCTGGCCTTTCGGTACCAATCCTCCAGATGCATATTGTGGTATAGAGATATGAGGAATTGTAAACAGCTGTATGTCCACACCCGGAAAGAGTTCCTTTCCCGCTATAGTAAGAGGATCCCATTTTAAATGCAGCTTTTCATTGATCCAGTCAATTAATTTATTTATCACTTCTGTCCCCGCAGCCACCGCTTTCCGGCAGGTAGCCGTCAGGCCCTCTTTCATGCCAGCAGATACCTCTTCCCACTTTTCCTTACTAAAACACGGTTTGACAGAATCGCTAAACCACTTGGTAACACCCGTTTCGTTCCACCAGGAGAAAAAGTCTTCTGATTTTTCCTGAAGCCCGGATTTAATATTCTCCCCAAGCTCTGACCATCTCTCTAATGTAAACAAGGGATTTACTGAAGCTGTAAACCAATCCGGCGCCCCCTTTTCCTCCCACCAGGAGAAAAAGTCTTTTGATTTATCATGCAAGCCGGATTGGATATTACTGCCAAGTTCCTCCCATTTCTCCTTGGTAAACCAAGGCTTGACGGAGTTTTCAAACCATCCCCCGATATCCAATGCCTCTAAATCTTTTTTAGTACTGTATATCGACGCACTCATATTGATAAAAGGGCCTCCCAAAACATTAGTCAGAGCAGCAATGATTGGATCTGTTTCCCATGCTGACGCCATCTCCATTAAGCCATCCCACGCACTGCCCCAATCCGAAGAAATGGTATCGAAAAATCCTCCTTCCCCCATCCAATGGAAATTATCATACCATTCTGCATCCTCCGGGAAGAGTAATTTTCCGAGTTCTTTTCCCAATTCAAAGCCACCCACAGCTGCCAGTATTCCGCCAATAATACCAGTGCCAATTGTTACACCAATCTCCGTAACAGTGCCTGCACCAATCAGAGTCCCTAAATCAGCAGTTAATATCCCACCAAGTCCCCCGAGAGATGTCCATGCTTCTGACATTGCTACAATGAGGGTATTATTAAATATGGCCGATACTATTTTTTTCCTTATTGAATTACCAAATTTTGAAAATTTCCACAAAGCCATTGCCGTTATCAGTGCTGTTTCAAAGGGAGCCTCTTTTAAAGATGCAAGCCAGAAAGACGCCGCAGCTTCCACAGCCGCCACAACAACATCCTTAATACTCTTCAAGATATCAAGCCACTTTATCCCTTTTAGGAACTGGCCAAACTTTTGCCCTGCTGCCTCACTGTCTAATCCATCTATCAGGTTTGCTATACCCTCATTGATCCAAATGATTAAATCGGATATATCACTACCGGCTTTAAACCAGTCTCCCAGCTTAAAATCAGCTCCAATCTCGTTCAGCCGATTTTTAAATTCCTGCACCTTATCCAGCACCGCCTGCATTCGGTCAGATAGTTCGGTGGCCTCATCCGCCGCATCTGGCAATACGGCAGATCCTCCAGCGCCGGATCCCGTGCTGTCAGTCTCCGTAATATTATTCAGTTCATCAAAACTTGCCAGTCCAAAGGTTGTTTCTGCTGCAGAGCTGTAAGACTCCAATGCATCCTTAGCTTGCTCCATCCCCTGAGCAGCCTGATAACTTTGCTTATAGGTTTTTCCAAATAATGCTGATGTAAAGACCGCCACAGTCTGAGATGCACTGGCCAGTTTCTTCATCAAAGCATTCAGTCCGGGCAATACCCATTCATAAAGTGGTGCAAAAGCTACTTTAAGGTTTGTTTGTATCTTGTTTAAAGAGGCATTAAACTCCTGATTGGTCTTCAAATATCCATAAGTACTATCCCGCAGACTTTGGACTCCCCTACTGATCACATTAAATACCAATGCAGAAGCAACTAAGCTGGTAATTCTTTTCCGCAGCTGATCAATCTTGCTTGTCACTCTTGAGAATCCACTTTGCATTGCAGAAGTTGTCTTGCCGGATTCTGATTTCAGTTTACGGATCCGATCCGTTATACTGCTGATTTTTTCCCGTAGTGTTCCTTTCTGGTTCATCAGCTGCTGCAACCTGGCATCGGTATCTGCAGATGTATTCTTCAGACGCTGCAGCTTATCTTCCGCCAGTGCGATCTCCTGCTGTAACTTCTGGGCCTGTGTCGTACTGCCGGGATTAAGTTCTATCTCCGCAAGCTGCTGACGGAGGCGGGCTATTTTACTCTCCAACTCATTATATTTCGGATTAATCGCATCAATCTGGGCATACACTTCCTCCATGCCCGGCAGCTTCAGTCCAACACTTTCAAATTCCTCCGCTTCTGTCAGCTTATCCAGTAACGGCTGCAGCTTCTGATCTAGCACTCCCAATTCTTTTTCTGCTGCCGCCAGCTGCTTCTCCAGACTGGATCTGCTCTTGTCTACTGTGATGCCGTCCATCAGATCCTGATATTGCTTGCGCAAATTGGCAATTACAGCTTCCTGCGCTGCTAACGTTTCCGCTTGTTTGTCTAAAGTCTCCTGCAGCCTTTGTATTTCCTTTCTGGCTTTTTCTGCGGAAACCGTATTCAAACTCTCATTGATCTTCTCTTTTTCTTTCTTCACCGCTTCGCTGGCTTTCTTGGTGGCTTCTTTTACTTTCTCCATATCATGCTGATACCCAGCATACTGTGCCTGCAATACGACTTTCAGAGTCTCCAGCGTAATTCCATTCATGATATCACCTCCCCCCGACGGGATCTGTTAAAGCAGTACGCCTGATGTAGTCTGGCTGCTTTATATACTTCCATTTCCGCTGACAGCTTTCCCGGCTCCAGCCTTTCCTCCGGAGCCGGAGCCTCAAACAATCTAGGGAATACATCCTGCAGGTGCTGCGCCTTGCCCTCGGAGCGGAACATATTATTAAGAAGCGTAATACCAAAGCCGTCCAGAATCGTAACCATATTCCTCATCCAGATCTGATCCTGCTGCCTTTTCTGCTCTTGTTGTCGCTGGAAGCTCGCCAGCATATCTACAACCTCTGCTACTGATAGATCCCAAAACAATAAAGGACTGTACCCGCAGTCCAAAAACCGGGGATACAGTTCCCTTATCACGTCAAATGGAGTTAGTTCATCTCCTCGGCCATCTTGTCCATGGATGCGGTCATCTCCTCTTCCATGGATGCAGAGAAAAAACCCGATACGGCATAAATCTTCATGTATACTTCCACATAAAACTGCAGCATACTGCCTCCCTCTCGGATGTACTTTTCATATAGGCTTTCTACCTGCTTTAACTTAATGCCGTGATGGAAAGGCTTCATAGATGCATGCGTAATCTGCAACATCGTACTTAATGTGGGCAGATTGTCGGCATCTCCCATGAGGGCAAAAAGGTTCCGCTTATATATCTTCTCCAGCTGCAACTGTTCAGGTGTAGTCAGTTTCATTCGGTAAGTCTCCCCACCTACTTCCCAGGTCGCAAAGTAATCCTTTTTTCTGCTCTCCTCGCTGACTGCTTCCTCTGCGCCACTTTCCTCCTGTGCCTGATTCTTTTCATATTCTTCATTATCCACATAGTTCATTTTGGCTTATCCTCCTTCATTATTCTTCCGGCAGCAACGTCTCGATGTCGCTGGAGATAAACATTTCTACCTGCAGATCCACGACGGAATTAATCCCGCCTCCACGGGCAAAGGACACATTAGGCACCGCCGTATACTCGATTTTCGTACCATCCGGCCAAAGTTCCTGGAAGTCCAGTTCCGTCCCAGTTGCATCTGCGTCTTGCAAGAGGCGGATCGCACTGTCTGCGGTTGGTCCATAATAGCAGAATTTATAGATCATCTGACCGGGATCCCCTACCCCTCTCTCATACCGTTTGTTCGTGGCGCTTATAGGTGTATTTTCTACTCTTTCCGGATTCTTCTGGATATCCGGCACTTCTTTCAGATCCGGCAGGTTCGTATAAAGCCCATCGGATCCCTTGGCCTTAAAGCCAAGTAAAATACCATTTGCTAACATCATTTACCTCCTTAATTAATACCATAAAAAGACTGATTGTTTTCATCCACAATGGCCTCATAACGCATCACCTTATGTTTCCACTCTGATCCATTGTCATCTCCGCAAAATGTCCGGGTCATTCCCAGGCCGGAGTCATCCTGCGGGTTAAATGCCAGCACGTTATCTACCTGGCAGGCCAGATCTGAAGTACTGGATTGATAGCAAAAAATATCCACTTTGATCCGTACATAAGACTTGGTGGTTTTCTTGCCGCTGCGCTCCCAGCTTTTGTTTTCCTCTTCAGTATAAATAATCCGTGGCTCCGTCCGCTGCCAGTCACTGGGCCAGGAATCGGATACATCCCGGGAAAGTGGCTGCAATGCTATATAGACCTTTTCTTTTACATTAACCATTAGCCTTTCTCCTGATTGCTTCCTGAATACCCTCCGCCAGATATTCCTCCAGCTGCTCCTCGTTATCCTTTAACGCCGGATAGAGGTAGGGCTGTGCTTTTTGACCTGCAATATATCTTATACCGGCATCCTTATCCGTTTTTAGGAAAGGGATAACCCCCCGCCATTTTTCCCGGCGATATACCGGCTGTGCCTGCGGTGATATGCCTGCATGATGCGCAGCTCCGACAGGGCCGGTGCCAAATTCCACATAAGCTGCATGATCAGAATTGGTATGAACCACCGTCTCTATGCTGCCGTCTGTCTGGCGGGTAGTGTGCTGTATGGATTTCCGCAGATCTGATGTATCCACTGGTACCCGCAGCCGTGCATCATCTTTGATGAATGCCCCGCATTCGTCCATCAGCTGATACAGGTCTTGTGCTATCTCGGTAATATCATCCAGCTTGCACAACAATTCCTCAATTCTTTCCATTATTACCCGATCCTTTCCAGCTTGCACTCCAGATGCCCCGGGTCGGTGATCTCGCTGATCCGGTAATCAGGCCCCTGCTGAGGATCTGTATAAACGCATACACCGTCTCCGACCTCCAGCCGTACCTCTGCTCCTGTCCCAATATCCAGCATATATGCCTCCTGCCTGGTCTCTGCACAATATACGGCTCTGTGCGCTGCATCAATCAACATGATCTTGGTCTGCCTACGGATTACGCCTCCTGCAGTATTGGTGACCGTGGTTTCCTTATCATAAATATGGGCCATGACAGGTACGGCAGTATCAGAAAATCCCTCATATCTGCCGCCCTCTCTGGCATCCTGAATCACTTCTCGATTCATAAGATAATATTCAGACAGATTTTTTAGCCGCATTTGCCACCCCCGCCTGTTTCAGCTTTCGATGTGCCAACAGCCTCTGCTGCAGATCGGCCGGTATCTCCTTGCTATAGGAGTAGGTTACATCTACCTCCCCCTCCGACCTGCTTTCTTCTCCAGCGGCAAGCATACGGTGTACATATACTGCGGCCAGAGCAGCCTGCAGGGATACCATACTTGCTGTAATGCAGTCCCTGTGGCAGATATCCAGTATCGCTCCCTCTGCATCCAGCAGTGCCTGACTCCTGATTTCCTCCGGTGCCTTAACCCTGGCTGCCAGCATCTCTGCTGCTGTCATCATCACCTCCCGCAGACTGGTCTGCTGCTGTCTCCTCCTGTTTTGTTACCACATTATCGGGATTCTGCTCTACTGTAGTTTTTCTGCGGGAAGTGGATTTCCCAGATTTCTCCTGCTTCGGCTTCTGCTCTGCTGTAGCCGGTACTTCTGCTGTAGCCGGTACCACTACAGGTGTAAAGCCCATCTTCTTATAGATCTGATTGTAGGCCTTGTCGCTAGCCTGGATCTTATATCCCTCCTGATTTACATACGTCTTTATCATACAGTTCCCTCCTCATCTCCGGAATTATCGTCTCCTGCAGTACCCGCATTGTACTCCGCAGGTACCAGTACCGCAAAGGCATCATCTTTGATCGGCAATACTGCAATCCGCATGGTGGCCTTAATTGCTACCATATCCTGCTCTGCCAGGGACAGGGGCTTGCCATCTGCATCCAGGGTATTCTGCAGCGTTGCCTCTTTCAGGATCTCGTACTCAATATCGTCCTTGACACCCACAAGCAACTTATCCCAGTCACCGGCAATCAGCTCCGCCTTGCTCTTGTCCCAGGCATTGTTCCTGGAGAACTCGATGGGTTCGCTGTACATTTTGTCAGTATCCGTATCAGGCACGTACAGCGCATTGCCGTTATTATCCCGCAGCTTACGCAGTGCATTTTTGATACCATAGTGCGCTGCAAAGCCATTTACATCACAGTTTATCTCCACTATAGCCATGGTATCAGAAACATCCAGATCCAGCGATTTATTCGTCCCGTCCACAATCACATTTTCTGCTGCCTCTGCCACGGCAAACACGTTCTTGGCAAAAGGAGAAGCCGTACCAAATAATGCAGCGGCATCAATCGCAGTGTAGAAAGCTTCTGCAATCACAGGCTTCAGTTCTTCAAACACATCTACCGTAGCATCCTCCAGCTTCTCCCGGGTTACCGGTATAATAACCGCCAGCTTCTTGGCCGTCAGCTCCGGGAAAATCCATGTAGCCTTGCTGGTCTGAATCCTTTCTCCCTCGCCTACCCAGTATGCTCCGGGACCATCGGTCAGCATCGGCACCTTTTTCTTTTCCGTGGTCATGGGTATGGTTTTTCCCAGCCTCAGCACGGTGGATCCTCTGGCTACCAGACCCTGGATTTCTGTTGCTGTCTCTGTGGGTACAAATCCACTCAATTCATCTTTTAAAAAGGCCATTTAACATTTCCTCCTTATCTTCTTGCTCTGTTTTCATTGATAATGGCAGCAAAACCACCTGACTTTGTTGCCCTGCCGCTATCCCCCGGCTGATCCACCGGCAGATTCTTTCCCCGCAGGCGGTCATTTATCCCAGCCTGCACTGCTGCCTGGTAAGCCGCTGTAGCCGCCGCATAGCTCTGCTCATAAGCTTCCTTGCTGGAATAGTTTAAGCACTCTGCCAGTCTCGTGGATATACCAGCCGCTGCCAGCTTTGTCACCGCCTCAGACTTATACTCTGCCGCCTGAAGCTTTGCCTCCCGCTCCGCCAGTGCCCTCTCCCGTTCATTGGCCTTTTCCTCTTCTGACAGCGCCGCCACCCGTGCAGCCTCCTCCTCTGCAGCCTTATGCTCTGCCAGCGCCTGCTCCACCGCAGCATTTACCGCAGCATCGTAGGCTCCCTTGCGCTCCGGATTCGCCAAGAACTCCTCCAGCGTAGGAACAGATGCTGCTGCCTGATCGCTCTGATCAGCTGCCTGATCCTGGTTTCCTGTTTCCTTGTTTACCTCATCCATTTTGAGTCTCCTTTCTGATATCTGTTTTCTATTGGTTTTACCCTGATTTTGGGCACAAAAAAAGACGCTTTAAACGTCCTTTAATGTCTGAATAAATATAATAGCTGTTTAATTATGCTTTCAGCCTATCATTCGCAGCCTGAATCATTTTCTCCAGATCTGCTTTGTCCCACCCCGTAGACTTCTCTAGCTTTTCCATCGTCTCCGCCTTGCTGCAAATAGGTATTTTCGGTTCCTGTCCATCCAAAATAAATGTGTTCGGCTTTTTATCTTTCATTTCCATAGCTAACCTAACTCCTCTCATACCGTACACCCATTATTTGGGCTATAATTGTCCATATCTCATGATCTCTATCTTTTGTATTTTGCAGCATTCCTGCCAATCCCTGATAAATATCTTTCAAATCTTCTCTATAAGAAGGCCGATCCATGTAATATACACTTCCACCATGTCCCGCAGCAACTATCCCTTTAATAGATGCCACGCCACTTATGGAGTCAATATCCGCCAGTGAAAACGAACTATCTAACGGATGGTTATGTACTAATATTATACTATCTCTATTTCCAGAGTTCAATAGATCCAATGCTTCTTTCGGAAAAATGGCCTCCTCTTCGCCGCCCTCTATGTGGAATAGTTCCTTACCATCTCTGGTATCCAATAAATAGACTTCTTCCACCGCTGTGCCCTTTCTTCTATTCAAAATTTCTCTTACATGTTCCATAATTGACTGATTCACTCGTTTAGATTCCGTCAACGCTTCATATTTCTTCTCATATGATTGGCTATTGATCAGTTGCTCATCTACTGCATATTTAATTTCTCCTGTTTCATTTAACAAAATTCCTTTATCCAGATTTTTCTCCCATTCCTGATACGTCATATCCGCAGGTACCAGGTAATTTTTCCCCGTATTCGGATCCCTTGCCCGGCGTACCTTGTGTACCAGTCCTTTTTTCTGCTGTACTTCTACAATCACAGAACGGCAGAAAGGATGCAGCGGCGGTACATTCTTGCCCGGCTTTGCATCTTCTATATTTATAATCTGGCCATCAGCCGCCCTGCAGGCCGCCGAAGTCCTGGTATCCAGTATGGCCACAACACGGATCTGCTTGGCACCTCTCTCCTTTGCTGCCTCCAGATCCGCCATTGTCGTGAAATAGGTGGTCTCCGTGCGGATCAGACACTCCGCTGCATAAGTGCCGCTGCCTGCCAGATCGCTAAGCTGCTTTGCCAACTTTCGGGAGTTGGTACCCAGCATGGCCCCCTCCAGTAACAGCTTTTCGATCTCTCGGTTAATATTCTGGACATTTCCCCAGATGCGCTCAGAATAATGCTTACCGCTCCAGTTTTCCTGCAGAATCTGACGGATTACCTTTTCCGGTAATTCCTGAAAGGAAAAGGCAACGCCCAGATACTGCTGGGCATCAAACATAGATCGTAAATATTCCTGTTTGATTACATTGGTATAAGCATTCGTACTCAGCGCCAGCTCCTGCTGGGCAATGGCAGACATCTGCGTCTGTATAACTGCCTGCAGCGCCTCTTCCCGTGTGATCCGACTCTGATAATAATATGTATCAATCTGTTTTAACAGCTGCTGCCGGATCTCTGGATCTGATATGTTTTCCAACTGCTGCCATATATCGGAAATCTCTTTGGCAGATATGGTCTGCTTTAAAAGTTCCCTGGCTTCCTGTTCTGTCATGCCGCCTTTCTTAACGTACTGCCAGAAGATCCTGTCTGTTTTCTTCTGCAACTGCTCCATGGCTGATTCGTAGGCTTGGTTAATCTCCAAGATGGAAGCGGTAACGTATTCCTGCTGATCCGCCAGGCGTCCAACTGCCCGGTCGATCCAATAATCTTCATATGCCATATCACCCTAACCTTTTAAAGTCATAGCTGCCAAAGGCCTGCTGCTTTTGCTGCACAGATGCCTGCTGCTCTGCCAACAGCTTTGCCCTCTCATCTTCCACATTAATATCCGGATCAAAGCGGGTAACCCGGGTTGCCCAGCTGATCAACCCCTCCGTCTCCTGTGCGATCTTTGCCTGGGTCTCATCATCCACCGGCAGAGTCCGCTTCATGGCTATTCTGATATTTGCTGCCTTAAACGGGATTGCTTGCAAATAAAAGATATTTTCATACATACGCAGCCTGCGTTTCAGCCCCCGCTTGAAATATCTTTCCTTGGTCTTCCCTTTATCCTCCAAGCCCAATAGCTTGTATTTCAGTGCAACCCCACTGGAATTGCCCACAAAATTTTCATCCGTCAGGCAAGGAACAAAAGAAAATTCGTGGATATCATTCTTAATAGATCTTTTCAGTACTTCTACCTGATCCTCATTCAGATTTTTTACCACCCAGTAAGCCTTGCCGCCCTGATCTAGTTCCAGAATTTTCTCTTTCCGAATGAAATTAGCTGTCTCACTACGTTCGGCCACATCATCGCCCAGGCTGCCGTTCTCGATGGCCAGCAATGCATCAGCCAGCTGTTCTTTGTCATTGATCCGATCAGACTGCAGCAGATTGTATGCGTCGATCAGAGTGATAACGCCCTCAAAATCCCCTCTGCCTTTCTTATTATTACGGTATTCCGTAACCTGCACCTTCCCAAAGTAGGATATTTCCCTTGACAACTGCTGGTATGTAGCAGGGTTCCGCAAATTGCTGCATTGATAACTGTCAACAAAGCCCTTGCAGTACACGGTGACAGTATAGCCCGTACACCTGTCATTCAGATCCAAGTTTGCCGTGTATGTGAAAGCAAACATGCATTTATGCTTGACTGTGGTATCACATACCACATCAGTGGTAAAAGGAGACAGCACCGCCAGCTCCGGAACAGGGATCTGATCATTGTTCATGAAAACCAGCTCATACCCTCTACCAAATACGGATATATCCGTCCCCAGCTCTGCATTGTGGCTGTCCTCCTCGATCTCATCAAAGAGTTCCTGTAGGGTCTGGGCATTTTCTCCGGAATAGATTACCGGTGTGCCATGTACATATCCCACCATGATGGAGGTAATATATTCCGCATGATTGGCCACCAGCCGGTTATTCGGTATTGACTCATCCTCAAAGCACCTCCTGAGGATTTCATGCCTACCCTCTACATAATCATCCAGTTTCCGGAGACGAGGGATATCTTTCATATGCTGTTCTATACACTTAACCAGCAGCGGCACCGGCACGCTGCCATCCTGATTCATCAGGCTGCGGTTTTTAAATATCATCTTCCTACCTCACCCCCAGCCGGGATTTTCTTCCCGCCCTTACTTTCTTCTTTACCTTGATTTCACCATTTACCATTTCTACCACACCCGTCAGGCAATCCTCTGCATCATCATGCTCGTTCTTTCCGCTGCGCTGGTACTTCTTGACATGCTTGGCAAACTCCGGCCAGCGTCTCTCCCAGTCATCCGGCAGGATCACCTGATCGCATACATTGGTGGCATTGGACAGAATACGGGCCTTTTTGTTTGCCGACTGGCAGAACCAGGTTACCACCGTCTTTGTCCATTTCCATTCCTTTAAAATGCGGATTACATTTCTGGCAAAACCACGGCCTCCGTTATTGCTCTCGATCAGAGCCTCCTTAACTCCCTGCTGCTTGATCCGGCGGGCGGTCTCCGGCTCCGTCTTTTCCATGGCCTCATCAGTAAAATAGACATCCGTTATATGAGCATATCGGTCTATCACTCCAAAGCAGATGCTGCACAGTCTGTCTGATCCTGTGTCGGCTGTGTCCGTATAACTGCAGATCCGCTCGAAAGCTCCCCGATCCAGCAGTGCCGGATCATAGGTCTTAAAGCCCTGAGCATACAGGGCATTGGTTACGTCCACCGGCTGCTGCTGGTAATTGGCCTCGAAGATCGCCTGGCTCATCAGGCGGCGCTTATCATTCCAGCTTCTGAAACTTAGCAGATCCGGGCACATCATCTTACCGATGATATTCCCCTCCTCATCCAGCTGCTCATCCTGGTAATAATCGCAGGGATATTCCGGGCAAGCCTGGCAGCTATTCAGTTCCCTGCTCTTTCTGCAGTCCTCTACTTGATAGATCTTCTTAGCGTTGGCACATGCCGGATAATTCAGCACATACCATTCCCCCGGCTCCTCTTCCAGCAGCCGCCCGCACAAGTCCCGGGTTGACCATCTGGTCATGTTGATGATCTGGTACCCGCCCTCCTCCACTCTGGAGATAAAGGTATCCGTATACCAATCATACTGTCCGTCCAGCACCACATCGTTAAATGCCTCTTTGCTGTTCTTAACCGGATCATCAATCACACCCAGACGGCAGCCAATACCGGTAATCGTACCGCCGAAGCCGGTACCCAGGTAAGAAAAATAGCTGCCGAGCAGTGCCCACAGCTTCTTGGCTGCATCTCCCGGTTTGATTCTGACGCCAGGAAAAATATCAGAAAATACCGTCACCCGGGGATCCAGCTTTGTGGCGTCAATGCCGTCCCTGACATTCCCTGAGAAACGCTCCGACAGGATGTCGTTGTAGGACACCGTGATCACGCTGGCTTCCGGGTTTTTGCCCAGATACCATTGTTCAAACTCAGATAGGCTATAGCTCTTGCCATGCCGGGGCGGGATATTCATCATAAGTTTCTTGCAGACAGTATACCGGGTGCCTGCTTCCTGCAGTTGCCGGATCTCTTCCAGGCTGGCAATATGCCACTGCTCCATCTCACCATGCCGGATAATCCGATCCTCTACCAGAGCCTGCAGAGTCTTGGCAATCTCTTTCAGGTGCCAGCGATCCTCCTTGTAAAACTTTGGATTCTTCAGCTTTTCAAATTCCCAGAAGCTTTCCCGTCCAGCGGCACAGGGATCACTGTTTCCAGTATTATGTACTTTTTCCTTAAATCCCTGTGCAATGCTCATTTACTGCTCTCCGAATCCCGTTTGAATTACCGCCGCCCGACTTTTCGGTAGTGCGCCGGTATCGTTCTTATATGCTGATAATATCTGCAGGTTTCTTCTACCTGAGCCTGTCCATAGGTCAATCCCCTGGCTCTGGCCGCAGCGTCAAATTCCAGAAGCTTATCTCGCAGATATCCCTTCCCTATTGATCTTTTCTTTTTTGCCATAATCCTTTCCAAACAAAAAGTTGCGACGTCGCAACTTTTTCTGACTCCTTATTAATGATATTTCTCCCGGCTTAAGATCAGCGCCGCTATATCATGCTCCCGGCGGATCGTCTCGGCAGTAACGGATTCCATAGCCCGGTATTCCCGTTTCTTCTCCCGCTTGTACTCTCTTCTGGCTGCTGCATTCTTTTTCTTGCGCAGCTCCCTTTCTTCTTTGTAGCCCGGCAATCTTTTCAGATAGCCGGATATACTCTGCCTACTGATACCGGTAATTCCAGCTATGTCTTCAATGGATCTGTGCTCTTCAAAAAAAAGTTTTCTGGCTGACAGCCGCCACTCCGCTTCTTTACTTTCCATTTTTGTCCCCCTGTTTTTGGGCGCAGTAATAGACTGCACGGTTTAATACCGTTCAAATACGTTCAAAAGGCCTTTAAAACCTCTCAAAATCTTTTTAGCGGATAAATATCCATCAAAGCCCAAAATCGTCTAAGTAAGCCTTGCAGACTACTGCAGCTTTGACAGCTCCATCTCGGTCTCCTCCGCCAGCTGTAGAAGAGTCTGTGCCACATCCGGGTATCTGCTGCCGATCTCCTCATAGACCTTATCGGTAAACAACTTCATTGCAGTATGAATAGCTCCCTGCTCTTTCCTGGCTGTCAGCTTCAGGCGCTCGTTTGCTACCTGAGCATTCTGCAGACTGGCAATGGACTTTGCAATCTTGGCCCGATCCTCCGGGGCCATTTCATCATCCACCATAGCCTCCATGATCAGCTGGCTGGCCAGCAAGTTATTGGCTTCATGCAGTTCTGTGGCCGGACGATCCACGTTATCCTCCGCCAGCAGCTTGGCAAACTCCTTAGCCACCCGCACCGACTCAAAGCGGTTTAGGAACTTTCGGCCATATCGGCCAACGCTGGAGTAATGCACATCATAACCCTGTTCTTTTAGATAACCGGATATATTCTCATAGGTCTCACCGCTAATCAGCTGATCCTCCACCTCCCGCTTTACGTTCTGCGGCAGAGTATCAATTTTTCCATGACTTCGGTTGCTCTGTTCCATCACTTCCTCCTAATCGCAGCTGATCCCAACTGCATCCGCATTCCCCTCCAGCACATCTGTACCGGCAGACGTAATATGCACTATTGTGCGGTCGATTCCCAAGCGGGCATTTTTCAGCCGCTCTACTCTCAGCAGATTTTTCCCCTCCAGGTATCCCACCTGCTGCTGCAGCTCCTGCTCACCGATCTCTATCTCGATCTTCCGAAGCCCCGCCCGCAGCACCTGCAGGGATGCTCCCACCGGCTCCGACTGCTGTGCCATCTCCAGAATCTCATTTCTGACTACTTCTTTTTGTGCCAGGTTTACCATGCTACTCATCCAAAATCACCCCTATATCCGTAATATCTCCCTCCGCCAGATTCACTCCGGCAGGCGTCAGCCAGATCAGGCTGTCCCAATACTGCTCCTTCACCTCTACATGTATATACCGCTTACCATCCCCTGCCAGATAGTAAAAGGCCCTGATCAGATCATCGTCTGCCGTAAACCCCTTTACCCGCAGGGACTGCTTAAGCACTGCCAGACTGATATCCGTACCATAATACTGGTACAGGATTTCTATTACATTACCTCGCAGTATCTTAGCAGCATTCACCTTTACCAAATCCGCTGCCATCCTTGCACATCCTTTCCTCGATTTTTTCCAGCCGTTCATTGACTCTTACCATGGACAGATCAATATTTCGCATGGTCTCCGTGATCCTGTCCATATTTTGGATCATGCGCTCCATGTTGCCCATCAGGATGGACTCTCGCTTTTCTGCTTCTTTGCGGCTCAGATCCTCTCGCCGGTTACAGTCCTCTATCAGCTGTTGCTCTCTTCTGGTTCTGTCTTCCGTCAGCAGCTGCAGCTGTTTTTCCGATTCCTGCCGGATCAGCTTCTCCCGCTTTGCCGCCTCCTCATTCATCTTCCGTTCCCACTCCAGCAGCGCCTCATTGGATTTTGCCACTCTGGCATCATCACTCTTTGACTTGCTAAGGAAATAGCAGATAAAGATCAGCAGCAGTACCGGTGTCACACCGATATCTACTACATTTTTCATAACTTCCGAAAACGTCATCTCTTCCCCCATAGTTACCGCACTGGTAGCTGCCATAACCGCCTTGTATAAAGTCGTTCCTGTAATTAAGCTCACCAATATGTACATGCCATACCTCCGCCTAAGATTCATTTCCCGGCACTTCCTCTTCTACAGTTTCCCGATAGCTGGCTTTAATCTGTGGCAGCATCTCCTCGATCTTATCCTTAATGTAAGCCTCTGTATCTGTCAGGCAGCTGTTAAGGCTCTCCTTTACCTGCACATCCAGCAGCTGCACGATCTGGGTATAAGCCTCCTGACTCAGAGCTTTCAAATCCTCATATTCTGCTTCTCCGGCTTTTACTTTTTGACGCAGTGTATAGGCTTTCTCCGATTCCATGACACTGACCACCGTATTCGTAACCCCGTTTAATACCGTAAGCGCCAGATTAAATGCTGCTGCCTGAGCTGTCCTCCCAGATGCCTCTGCCTCGCTGCGCATCTGCTCCAGCTTTGATGTAGCATATTTACTGGCCAGTACCAAACAGTACACCACCGCATACAACAAAGCAAACAAGATCACCGGCGCCAATACCTCTTTTGCTACCTGTAGAATTTCTCCCATAATTGTCTCCTCCTCAATCTCATAATAGCATAAAGAGGAGAACTCCCTTACACAGCTATTAAAAATGATGGGATAAAAAATAGCCGTATAAAGAGGTTTGTTCCTCTCTATACGACTATGCTACCATATGTCCAGCACAATGTACTTTGTACGTTACAATTTTTCTTGAAGAGCCAGCAGACACTCTGCCAGATCCAGCTGACCAGGAATATTGCAAGCGGCTTCTTTCTTGGCTCCACCCCGCAGCAGAATATCCCGAATCACGTTATAGACAGTAGACTCAGATACGTCATACTTACTGGCCAGATCCTTAATATTAGTGCCATCATACTCTTTGCGGATCATTCCGTATACTCGCTGCTTTACCAGTTCCCTTTTCTGCGGCACATAGATACTGGTACCGCCGAAATGCTCCGATAACTTGATCAGGTTCTCCATCCCCAGTGCTTCAGCAAAATCTCTATGCTGTTCCTGCAGATCCTCTATCGTCAGATCCCGGAGCAGCTGCTCCTCATTTACAGTCATTATATGCCACCTCCCGTCTCCTGTAAAGTTCTTTTTTTCATCCTGGCTTTCATATCTTTCAAAGCTTCTATGGTCTGGCTTGCTGTCTTACTGGTCAGCCATTTCAGGCTGTCTACCTTATACCTCTGCCGGATAAATGCTTCTAACCTGATCCAGTCTGCGCTACCGTCCTCCAGCACCCAGCCGATCTCTTTCAGCAATATCTCCAGAAAATGCTTCTGCTTAGCTGTGGCCATCCCCTTGGGGGTGGATCTGCCCTCCAGGCGATCTATCACACATATCGCCTGCCAGCTGGATAGCTCTTTCAGGCTATTGCAGCCGGTCTCTGCATATACCAGCTCGTGGAGCAGATCATTGTCAATGGCCTGTTCTCTGCAGACTGCGTATATTTTCGCACGCTGTGCTTTCGTCATTGTTCCTGCCATATTTCTATTCCACCTGTAAATTCACCTGCTTGGTCTCGTACCAAAACGCATCCTCGACTTTCAGACTGCCGCCAACCTCCAGGATCTGCTGCTCATCATACTGCTTCAGGATATCCTTATTGACCGTTTCCTTACAGATGATGCAGTCCTCCATGCCGTTTTTCCTGCAGGCAGCGATTACCTTATCCAGCACCTTGGGCAGCTGCAGCTTAGTGGATTTTCTAAATCCCACTTTACCAAAGGTCAGATCCTTGGTCTTGCCATCCAACTGATCCTTTTTATCGGTGGTATACTCCTTGATCAAGATCTCCTGCTGCTTGATCTGCTTCTTATACTCCTTGATTTTCTCCTCAAAGGCCAGCTTGATAGCGTCAATCTGCACATTCATGCTGGATTCCACCATTGCAATTTCATTTTCCGCTTCAGCAATCAGCCGCAGCGCCTGGTTCACATCATCCCAGGACTTCAGTTCCGGTTCTTCCATTCGTACTCTTTTCATACACTTGATCCTCCTTAATCTTCATGTGAACGTCTCCTTTGCGTTGGCCGCATTAGGAGGGGCAATCTGCCCCTATGTAATTTCTACGCATCTACAATATCCTTGATAAACTCAAATTTCTCTTTAAGAGTGTATTCCTTGCGTCCTTCAGCTTTCAGCTTATCAGAAAACTCCTTGATCCTGAGTGCCAGTTTTAAGCATTTCGCCACCCCCACTGCTTCCTGCGTTACCCTAAGATTTTTATCTACCTTTCCAAGCATCAGACTGATTGCTTCGTACAAATAAATATCCCACACATAAAAATCTTTATCTTTTCCATTCCACTCTTCCATTGCCTCTTCTACATATTTCTTTCGGTTCAGTTTGGGTTTATCCGGTGGAATAATCCCCTTTTCCTGCATTTCTCTTTTCATCTTGGCATTCAGGGCTTTTTCCTTATTGGTCATTCTCTTGCGTATGCTACTCATGATCCATCACCTCACTTCTTCTGCAGATTCTTTAGAACTTCGACTAGATACGTCTCCAGATCTGCGATATGCATCTACTGCTTGTCATAAGGGTTTCCATATATATTACAGTTTTTTCTTGCGTCCCTGCGGGGCCTCTGCTCTAACGATAGAGCATCTTTTTGCGCTTTCTAAGCAGCTGCAGCTTTACCCTGCAGCGCAGCGCCGCATGGCTGCGGCGGCGCCGGTTAAGTTCCTCCTGCAGCTGCAGGGTACTGTAAGCTGCCAGCGGATTCCGGTGCAGCTCTGCCAGTTTGGTTTCAATGTATCTGTCTTCCATATCGCCCTCCCTTTAGTTGGCCAGCAACTCTCGTTCCAACTGGTCGAAGTCATACTTTTGCTGTTCAAATCGGTTAAAGCTATTTCCGGGGCCGTTGTCCTTGCACCGCTGCAGGTTACGCATGATCCCCAGCGTGTACCGCTCCGGATAACTGGGATAATGCTGGGTGTGGATCTCCAGGGCCTGTCGTACCACGCTTTCATCAAATCGTTTCCACTGCTCCTCCGTCTTCCGGATCACGGAAGGAGATATCCTGCCGGAGGATCTGGTCTGCCTGACCAGATCCCAGTATTTCTTTTTCAGTTCTGTCAATTCCATAGATACCTCCTTTTAGGCTGCAATGCCCATGTCACGGATAATTTTATTCAAGTTGGCCGGATTAACTTCATCAAACACTCCAATCGTATTGATGTAGACATTTACCGCCCCACGCAGTCCATAGCTGGTTCTACTGATCCTGTACAGGATATTCATGGATTCCTCATCCAGTCCGCCCCCTGCAAACACATGTAAAATGTCCTCCTGTGTATTGGTAGAGGTCGTCACCATCTTCTTAACAGGAGTACGGGAATACACCTGCTCCATCTCCCCTGAACGATGATTACCCATAATCTTGGTATGAATCAGTGTATTACCCACAAAGCATATCCCGATGCCCGCCACATCTGACAGGCACCTCAGCTGGTCAATGGCCTTTACTGTCAGATGCTGGGCTTCATCAGCGTATTGTCAATAAGGACAATAAATTTTAATCAATCATTTCTCAGCTAACATATTCTTTACACAAAAGTGAATTGACTACTATTCCTGTCCCACATAATTATTTTTATATTATGACTTACAAAACCCCAAATTAAATTTTTATTGATTTGAAATCGACTAATAATTGTCCGCAACATTCACATACTATCTTCTAAGGCTCTACAGTATAATATTCTCCCTGTGCAGTATCTCCAGTATATTCCAATAACCCTGACCAATCTTTATATTTAGTAATCATAAGAGTTTTGTCATGAATCTCTTTAGATGCATTTACAAACCATACTAAATGAAACTGCTTAATATTTAGAAATTTATCCAAGGCATCTTTCCTGATAATTAATCCCGCTTTTTGCTCAGTCAAATCAGTATCAAAAGCTATTAGTTCACCTTTATTATCACAATAATATCCATCATACTTCTTTTGACTTAGTTTGAGAGTTTTAATAATTTCTGCACATGGATGAGAATATGAAACCGCATCTGCCTTAGATGCATCATATTCTTCCTCCCATAGCAAATCTTGCGTAGTATTCAAAATCCTACCCAAATCTATTGTCACCGGCTCTTTTCTAGTGTACGTTTTAATAGCTGTCGGGATTTCAAAATCCGCATCAAAATTCATTTCCGGTTCAGGCTCTATCTTCTCTAAATCAGTTTCACCTGAGTATTTCTTCAACAATGCATCCAACCAAGAAAACTGTGGTTCCTCAACTGTATTAGTAACCCATTTAGTTTCACCAGTTTTTATTTCTACATTTTTCCATTGCCAATCTAACAGAGATTTACTGCCGCTTGACCATGGATACTCCCTGTTATACAGAGTATATGTTTCTGGAATTCCTGTAATATCACTATTAAGTAGATTCACTTTTTTCTCCGCATATTCTTTTAATATAGCCAATTGTTCATCCGTAACAAAATACCCATATAGCCAGTTCCACACCATTAGTTTGTCATATGCTAAATCATCTCTGCCGGTATCAGCATATTTAGATAGAACAACCCACTGCTTACCCTCATCGTCAGTTAGTAATAAATCCTCCTTCTGATATCTAAAGAAAATCGAACTAGAATTTATCCATTCATCCTCATCAAATGAAGGATCATTTTTTACGCAATTATTTTCCTGAACTGCCTCTCTTATATGGTCATTGACTTGCGCAAAAAATGGGGCATCATCCCATAATAAATTATGTATATTCAAGGTCGGATCAAAATCTTTTACATAAGGCTCCCATGGACCATCATATGATTTAACCTCTTCTTCCATTGAAAATTGGTTTTTCATAGGATAATAGTCTGATATACGAGCCAAGATATTGTACATAGCAATCCATTGATATTTCTTTCCAATACGTTCTATCTTTGACACATAATGCCTATTATATGCAAAACGCCCCACACTTCTATCATAATCATCAAACAGTTCTCCTTGATAACCTAATTCATTGATAATATAATACATGGCGTAATTGAATATTTTATAATCATCTACATCAAAATATCGTAATGCGCGTTGAAAAACATATCTACCAAAATCTCCATACATGCCAATCCCTTCAAACCGCATGGAATGTTGTATATAGAATAATCCATTTGAATAATCTTTGTCTGAATATTTCTGGTCATCAATTTCTGGAATAGGTGTTGATTTATACTTCGGTTTTATTTTTTCAAAATCATAATTTTGAAGTTCATCCGGATACTCTATCATATATCGCTCAATTATAAGTCTTGCATAATCTCTCAATAAAATATCTGGATATATATTATCCTTATTAAAAATTTCTTCAAACACGAAACGAACCAACGCCTTAAATATTTCTTTATTTTCACAATTACGTTTTACACAAGCGCCAAAAGCAACCCCGTAAAGCCTTTGGATTACATATGGATCATTTACATCAGAAAAATTTTTTAAAAGATATTCTGTGTATGCAAAATGAGTTTTTAAAATTTCAATCATCGCCTTCGATGTTGTATCACGAAGCCAACGATTTGAAGATGTAAGTATCCAAGAAAACAGCGTCAACAATAATCTGATTTGCTGATGATCTGAAATCTTTAGCTCTTCCCCTTTGCTATAGAGTTCGATTAATTGAACAATACGATCATCCTTTAAATATCTTTCATTAATAAAGGTTGTCCAAAGATAATCTCTTTTGGGAAGTGAATATTGCTTCAATACGTTGTGCAACACATCTGCATTTAAAAGATGATCTTTTTTTACCGAATTGCTTATAAAAGCATTCCATAAAGTAGACGTTTCTACAGAATACTCATTACAAAGATTCAATAATTCTGAAATAGATAAATATATTTTATTTCTCCATTCAAAGGACTCAATATAAATTGTAAACAAATCCCTTCTAGCCGATTCGTCATTGATAGTTTGTATAATATCAATGCATTCTTCCCCAAATTTTTTAGCATATAATGCACAAATATGTGCAAACAAGTCTTCACTTCCCCAATTTTCAAATTTTCCGTCTATAATCTTCAATACGTTTTCACTGATATATCTTCTAATTTCCTCTTCGCTTTGAAACATTGAAATAATTGTCTTTGCCGAGAAATAGTCGTTCATCTGATCAAAAGAAAAATATACATAGTTTTTTCCATTCAATTCATAATCGTGAAGAATATTTTCCCGTATGAGTTGTGTAATAAAAGGTCTGGCTGCCAATCCTAAGGTACTCCAAATTGGCATCGCTTCTATCTCATCTTTTTCAAATTGGCGCTTTCCCGTAAGTAAAGTCTGTTTAGATAAAGCTTCCACTATAGGCAGAACTATATTATCTGATTGATCATATCCTGCTGTTTCAATAGGTCTTGCCAGTTTAATATGAAGCTTATCATTTGCATTTTCCAGAAGTCTGTCATATAATACCGGCAACTCCGCTTCATCACCACGATAAGTTTTACAATACAGCGTCAAGAATAAAGGATTTTCAATATTGCTAATAAACATATGCAATGGAGTAAACTGTATTCCATAATAACCAAGAAATTTTCTTGCAGCATCAAATGGATTGCTTCTGAACCCCATATGTTCTATTTTTACAACATTATCCCATTCAAGAAATCGCTCTGGCAGGATAGATTTCTGATATTCACTTCTGAACGAAACTGCCAAACGAACGTACTTCTTATCACTTATTTTTTTATATAATATTGGTAATACAGATTTCCACAATTGCGGTTTCCAACTTTCATTTAACGCATCAATAAGAATTGGAACTATTTTTCCACTTGTTTCACCAATCACTTCTAAAATATCAATAACATCCTCAAATTCAAAATCCAATCTCAAATTATTTTTTAACTGTTCAAATATATTGATATCCGAAAGGCATTCACTTCCAATAATCAACAAAGCATTCTCATTTGCGTTAAGTAACGAAATTGATTCATTCGCAAAAAGTTGTGTTTTACCAATACCAGCTTTCCCCACAACTATTAAAATCTTGTTATTAAGCAGTTCCTTGTCGTAATCCGATAATTCCAGTCTATAAAACAGTTCTTTAAGTTTATTTAATTTTTCAAGATATCTTTTCAGTTCTGCCGACTTGTTTTTACTACTTTCTTTTATTTTTTCATACTTAATTTGTACATCCGTAATTTCGGATTCAATTTCAAATATCTCAGATTCAAATTCTTCTAAAATCAGTCCTTGCCAATTTTCAACTTCATGAATCGTATTAAATTTCACATCCGGTATTGTAGCAATAAATTTTGAAAGTTTTCGTGCATATTTATATAAATTATCGTTGACAAATTCCCAACGTAATGTCGCAATATCTTCAACAAGACTTCTTTTTTTCTTATTATAATTATCTAATGCACTCTGATCATGCAAGAATACAGATAGATTTCTTGATGCCTCTGTGTCAACATTAAAATCGGCATTAAAACGCTCACCAAGAATATTAACTATTGTAGATGCATTGTTTACAAACCATTCATGTGAGATTCCATGATCATCAAAATAGTATTTTCCCAAAAATGGATATTTTCGAACAAGATCAAGTATAGTTGTATCTGTTATCGGCTGTAATACAATTTCAGCATCCTTTAACAATTTCTCAATATTTTTATAGCTATCACAAGTAGTTGTTAGTGCTTTATTAGAAAATAAATAAATGCGATCTAACTTTCCCTTATAATGTTTAACCGCCTTTTCTGCCGAGTCTTTGATTTGGTTATAGTCAACATCATTGTCAAAAAATTTAGCCTGATAACTAATATATATATTATTGACTTCATCCAATATAGGTTCTGACTCGACTCCTGGATTATTTGGATTACTATGCACATATTTACACAAAATATTGTGAGAAAGGAATTCATACGTAAATAATTGTCTACTCAAATCTTCAAATTTGTACCTCACACCACGTGCATCATTATTGCTCGTAATGAATTGTTCCCAAGTAATCTGCCCAACACTCATGTGTCTACCTTCCTCTCAATTTTATTCTTAACCCAGATTATTTCTCGCACAAAATTCTATATAAATCCAACAGATTCAATGATTAATGATTCTTTACCGTAAAAAGTTTCCCTATGGATTACCGCTTCACATAATGCAATTCTACATCAAATCCAAAATTTTCCATTATAGCCAAAACATCTTATTCATAATCTGCTCTTTATTACGAATAGTTTTATTCACATATAACGATGATATCTCAATATTCTCTGCAGTTTTGGCCTGCGTAATCGCTTTCTCGATACATCTCTTCTTTACATCCATTTCGATATTGTTCTTTAACATTTTTTCTCCTCTATCTTTCTTAATTACTTAACCTATAACTCAATTTATTGTAGCATAATTCTGTAATTCTGAACATCTGCAAAAGGAAAAGTCGGCCAGATTTCTCCAGCCGACTCCATACCCTCAATCCAATATCCTTTTTATGACTTCATCCGAAAACTTCCACCGTATCTCCACATGTCTCGGATCATACACCATCACCTTCTCGATCAGCGCATCCACAATCTCCTGGTCAAGTTCCTCCGCGCCGTAAAAGCGCTCCGCCGTCTCCAGCGCCGCCCTCGTTTCTTCATCCTGAACAAGTTCCGTTTCCTGCAGCTTTGCCTCCAACTCAGTGATTTTTACATCCAGCCGCTCCGCTTCCTTTGTCAGCTCAGCGCGCCTTTTCTGGTAAACCGACTTATCCAGGTTCCCAGCCAGGAATTGATCCATATTGACGAAACGCTCTGCCTCGCATTTTTCCTTATCCTTCTGAAGATCCGCCAATTCCTTTACTATATCTGCATGATCTCTTTCTGAGGCTGTCTGCCGCCTGAGGATCTTCGCCTTCAGATCGTCAGCCGCCGAAAGAAAGCCCTTTATGGAATCCCAGACTACAGAATTCAATGCATCCTCTCTCACAAATTCCTTCGTACAGCCTCCATCCCCTGTCTGGGCCGCGGCATACGGGCAGTAAAAATACCGATACTCTACACCTTTGACGATGCCGCTTTTCAGCGGCATCGCACGCCCGCAGGTACCGCATTTCACTTTCCGCCACAAGGGATAGGTCTTTTCTACGACACGCTTTGTCTCCCCCCGTTTTCGGAAAATCTTCTGCGCTTTCTGAAACTCTTCCTTTGTGACAATTCCGGGATGCTTTCCCTCAACGATTACTTGCTCTTCCTTTGGGACCGCCACGGAATGATTCCAGCCAACGCCTATCCCTTCACGTTTATGTCCCACAACCGCACCGTAATACATTTCCTGTTTCAGGATATTTCTGACAGAATTGTGATTCCAGCCGGCCTGATCTGATGTATTTCTGAAGTTTTTCTTATCCGGGTGCTTCCGCCGGAAATACTGGGAAGGGGTTTCATATCCCTTCCCGTTCAGCATCCTGGCGATCTCCACCAGTCTCATCCCTCCGATCGCCGCTTCAAAGATTTCCCTGACCACCTCTGCGGCTTCCGGATCAATGCGAAGCTTATGCTTATCCTTCGGATCCCTCGCAAGTCCGAAAGGCACATGACCGCCGATGTACTCTCCCCGCTTCATCTTCGCCCGCTTCGCTGTCGTTACTTTCACAGACAGATCCTTGCTGTAGAAATCATATACGATATTCTTCAGCACCACATCCAGTCCGCCTGTAGTTCCTTTATAATCATTGCTGTCATAACCATCATTTACCGAAATAAACCGGACTCCCAGGAACGGAAAGATCCGTTCCAGATAGTCGCCCAGCTCGATATAGTCACGCCCGAAACGGGAAAAGTCTTTCACGATCACACAGTTTACCGCGCCTTTCTTGATCTGTTCCAGGAGCCGTTCAAAAGCCGGACGCCGGAAATTTGTTCCGCTGTAGCCGTCATCGTAGAACTCCCGGACTTCGCAGTCTTTCAGATCGGTATGGGACTGGATATATCCTCGGATCAGATCCCTCTGGTGCGCGATACTCTCGCTCTCCGTCTTATTTTCCTTTTTCATCACGTCCCGGTCTGCCTGAGACAGCCGGATATATTCAGCGATCACCATATTCTGCCTCCAATTCTTTCAGCACAGCCTCCAGTTTCTCCCGATCCTCGGAATAGTTTAATACAACCTCCACACGGGTGTCCTCATAGATCTTCACCATTTTTACCAAGCCGCGGATCATCTCGTCCGTCAGCATTTCCGCGCCGGCTGCCGTATGGATATTCTTCAGCCATTCGCCGCCGGAAAAAACTGCTTCAAACTGTTCCTTCTCACTCCTGGCTTCGTCCAGTTCCCTGTTCAGCCCGGCCATTCGCTTGTCATATTCCTGTTTGGCGTACTGATACTCCGTTTCATCCAGCATCCCGGAGACAAAATTCTCATACAGCCCCTGCCGTCTGGCGTTCACCTTTGCGATCTCCTGCGTCAGCCTGCTGATCCGCGCGCCG
Source organism: uncultured Acetatifactor sp. (assembly GCA_944381545.1). Classification (GTDB taxonomy): domain Bacteria; phylum Bacillota; class Clostridia; order Lachnospirales; family Lachnospiraceae; genus Acetatifactor. The sequence continues at coordinate 33,840 of CALWLO010000005.1, forward strand.
AACGCTTCCAGACGGTTTCTCTCGCCGATGCCTCCTTTCAGCCGATCCCTAACCTGTTTCATATCCTCCGCCTGTTTCAGCTGTTCCTGGATCACCGCGTACACAGCCTCTTCCACATCCACTGCGTAAATATAGTGACGTGAGCATTTCGCCCCATGGGAATCGATATATCCGCCGCAGACATACGTTCCATACATTTTTTCCCGTTTTTTGGAATATCCTCTGGCATAACGCATCATCTTCCCGCAGTCGGCGCAGATGATCTTTCCTTTGAAGCGGTTCTCCACGCCTTCCCGGTTCTTCGCGTTCGCCTCATACTTTTCCTTGGTAATCTTCCGGTTCTGTTCAAAGATGTCCTGTACCTTATCAAACAACTCCCTGCTGACGATAGGCTCATGCATCCCTTCCAGGATACGCCATTCTTCTTTCGGTGCCCTGCGGCCCCGGATCCCCATATATAAAGCCTTCGGCATCTTTCCATAGACCAGCGCCCCTGTATAGACCGGATTGGTAAGGATATCGATCAGCGTCCTGCCGCCCCAGACAGTATGCTTATATTTCTCCGCGCGCCAGAGACCCAGTTCAACTTTTCGCCTGGCGGGCGTGACAGCGCCCATCTCGTTCAGCCGTCTTGCCATCTCCGCATGGCTCACGCCCTCCGCTTTCCACTCAAACAGCATCCGGATATACGGCGCGGTCTTCTCATCTACATCATAACGGAACTGCCGCTCTTTGGACTTGATATATCCGTAGGGAGGATTCGCCGGAAGGAAATCCCCTGTCTCCTGCCGCTGCCGGAATGAGGTAACAATCTTCCTGCTGATATCTTTCGCGTAGACATCATTAACCATGTTCTTCAGCGGAACCATCAAAGCTCTTTCCGCGTCATCACAGGCAAAGCTGTCAAAACGGTCCGTAATAGAAATGAACCGTACTCCAAGGAACGGGAAGATCTTTTCCAAATAATTCCCTGTCTCAATATAATCACGCCCAAAGCGTGACAGATCTTTTACCACAATGCAGTTCACCTTTCCGGCCTTTACGTCATCCATAAGCCTGGTAAATCCCGGTCGGTCAAACTTCCATCCCTTTTCCCCATTATCAGAATAAATGCCGTACAGATTCAAGTAAGGCCGCGCCTCGATATACTCCCGGCAGATCCCGGTCTGGTTCTCTATGGAATCCCCCTCGTCATCCTTGCCGCTGTTCTCTATGGACAGCCGTACATAGATCGCCGCGGAAAATGTCCTGACGGAATGGGAGTCCGGCATCTTCTCCTGCTGCGGGAGATTCTTTCTGCTCTTCCTTGCCATAACGCCGCCTCCTTACACCGCCGCTTCCCGCGGCTTGACCGGCAGCATATGAACAGCGTGCATGGCCCTGTCAAAATCCGCCATATACCGGAACCTTACATCAATCTTTTTATCCTCATAGACAATGATCTCCTCAATCAGGTCCACAACAGCCTTCCGGTCAAGCTCTGTCAGGTTCTTATTCTTCAGGAAAACTTTCGTCCACGCCTGCTCCGAAACGTTCCTGCTCACAGCATCCTCCCGCTCCTGTTCCAGGCGCTGGACAGCGCGCTCCGCGTCCGCTATCCTTTCCGAATAGTTCTTCTTAAACAGGAAATATTCCTCCTGATCAATCAGGCCATCCTGCAGGTTATCGTACAGCTTCATCTTAAATCCCTGGCTGCGCTCAATCTCTTCCTTCAGCTTCACGATCTGCATATCATAATTCACCGTATTCCTCTGCCCTTCCGGGAGAGACCGCAGGGTATCCATGGTTCGCTTCATGTCAGCGATAATCTTGATATGTCCCCGGATTGCGGCCAGCACTGCGCCGAACAGATCCTCTTCCCGGATGCTGTGCGGCTTACAGTTTTTTCCGGCCTTATGCCCTGAGCAGACATAATAATAATACTTTTTCCCGCCGCTCACCGCGCTCTTTCGGATCATGCTCTGGCCGCAGTCAGCGCATACCAGATAGCCGGACAGCGGATAGACTTTCCCTTTTTCCGGCCCCCTGCGGACATCCTTTTTCAGAAGTTCCTGCGTCACACGGAACGTATCCTCATCGATGATCGCTTCATGAGACTGCTCAACGCGGATCCATTCCGCTTCGTCCTTACGCATGAACTTCTTTACCTTATAATTAGGGGTACTCACCTTCCCCTGGACCATCACTCCCGTATAGATTTCATTAGTCAGGATCCTGCTCACGCTTGACCACGACCATGCAGCTTTCCGGTTCATCCGGAAATTGGTCTGCACCTTCATCCCAAGGGACAGCTTATACTCCATCGGGCACAGCACTCCCTGGGCATTCAGGCGCTCCGCGATATCTCCCTGGCTCATGCCTTCCAGTTTCCATCGGAAGATTGCTTTCACCACCTCAGAAGCAAAAGTATCCACCACAAGCTTATTGTGATCCTCAGGGTCTTTCAGATACCCGTAAACAGCAAAAGCGCCGATGAATTCTCCCTTCTTCCGCTTAATTTCCAGCTGTGTCCGGATCTTCACGGATATATCTTTGCAGTAGGCGTCATTGATCAGGTTTTTAAACGGTATGATCAGCGAATCCGACTGATTCCGGTCCGTACTGTCATAGCTGTCATTGATCGCGATGAAACGCACTCCGATAAACGGAAAGACCCTCTCAATATAATTCCCTGCTTCAATATAGTTCCTGCCAAAACGGGACAGATCCTTGACGATCACACAGTCCACCTGGCCTGCGCGGATCTCTTCCATCATTTCCTTAAATCCCGGACGTTCAAAATTCACGCCGCTGTATCCGTCGTCCGCCTTCTCGGAAACCACCTGGATCTCCGGATGATTTTTTACGAACTCCCTGATCAGCGCTTTCTGATTCCCAATACTGTCGCTTTCCGGCTTGTCACCGTCATCCTTGGACAGTCTCGTATAGATACACGCCTTATAATATTCTTTAGAAGCAAACATAGCCAACCTCCTTTATGAACGCATGTATATGTGACAGTTCAAAAGAAGACTGGCTTCCAAACCTTATCCTGATGTTTTTGACCTGTCTGATATTTTATCGCGGATTTCCTTCTCTGTCAGCGCCTTTTCTACTTATTCCGCAGATAATGTTCAAGACGGTCATCCAATGTCGCGTCCGTATCCGCGAAGGTTGTCTTTACCACCACATTTCCCACCTTAAAGCAATACGGATTTCGTATCTGCCGCATAAAGCTTTTTATCTTTTCTTCCTTAGGCGCGTCCTGGTCGATCACCACATCCCGGATATCCACCAGTTCATCCCGGTTCACAGTCCTGATATCCACAGCTTTCATTTCTTCTGCCGTCATCATTTTACCGCCGTCCTTTCTGAGGGACTTTTCCCTCATGTCACAGGCAATAAAAGAATGCCGGATTTTACCCCGCAAATAAAAAAATCGGCTGGAAGAGACATACATCTCCCCCAGCCATCTTTTTAAATCCTCCGGGCATAATCCAGACTGATCCATCCGGCTCCGCTCTTCAGCCTTCCCCATCCAGCTGAAGAACCTTTTCCATCCTTCACTTCCAAGATCGTAAACACGCCGGCACCAGTGAACTTCCCGGTCTTCCCGTAATCCGTTCCCGGGCCTTTCCGAATATTCAGATCCAAGATGCTGACTTTCACCAAAAACGGCACATCCGCCGCCTTCGATTCATATACCGCATTTCCATCCGCGTCAAAAACCTTATATCCCGGATTCTCATCCGCGCATTTCTTCGCGTTCTCCAGTATCTTGAACGCTCCCTTCTGGGACTTGGCATCTGTCCAGTTCTTTCTCACCCGGTACCATCGGACTACTTCACCATCGCAGGAGTCCTTGGCGTCATACTGCGTCAGATTCCATTTCTCGATGATCGAACAAAGCTTCTCCGCATAAGTCAGGCTTGTGGCATAGCCGCCGTCCTTGATAATCTGTACCGCCTTTTTATAATCCGCACAGCCCTTCAGTCCCTCATACCGCAGCCGTTCCCCATTCTTCGCACCCAGCAGGTAAGCGCTGTGATCCGCGATAGAATCTTCCACACAGGGGTACTTTCGGAAATCCGCTGTGACTGACACATAACTGCCGTCAGGGTTCTGCTCCTTTGTCTCCTTCTTATAAACGGAAACCCCATCCCAGGCAGAGCCGCCCCAGGTATTCCCGGACAGGGATTTTTTCATGCCGAACACATTATTGGCTTTCTGGGCCAGCTCACTCTTCCCGTACCCTGATTCCAAGATGAACTGCGCCAAGGATACAGACGCCAAGATCCCTGTTCTCTCCTGATCAGCTGTACACAGCGGCCCTATCTTCTGGATTACCTGCAGCTCCGTCATCCCGGCAAATACCGAAGCCTGCAGGCCGGATGCCGTCCCGGCTCCTCCCATAGCCGCCTTCACATCCTTCCGGAACCCGTCCATGGTATAGCCCAGGCCAAGCCCCTTCCACAGATGCTCCGGATCCCCATGGTTGGAAGCGATCCCCCGGCTGTGTCCTTCCCGGTGGCTGATGATCACGCCATCCGCGGCCGGGTTCAGATTGTACTGTTTGCACAGGTAAGCAAATAATTCCACCGCCGCCTCATAGGTTCTCTTCGCCACTGCCCTTGCCGCCGTCAGGTCAGAACAGGTAAAGTGCGACCCGGACGTATACCGGATACAGGCAGGCTCGCACATCTCCACCCCGATATGGGTATTGTTCCCGCTGCCTTTGCTTCCGGATCCGCAGTGCCAGCCCCGGTGATTCCAGGGCAGGGTCTGGTACACCGTCCCGTCATTCCCGTCAATAAACCCATGCACACAGGCATTATCATAGGACGGGCTGTTCCAGGAACTGATAAACACAGACGCCTTGGGCTGGGGACAGCCCACCGAATGGAGCATCAGCCCTTTCACCGTGATCTTCCTCCCCGCCGTATAGCAGGGATTCTTCGTTAAAATACTCTGTACTAACTTCATCTCATTTCTCCTCCGTTTCTGTTTTCTCTGCCCGGTCATGGAGCTGCTCCAGCACCGCCTTGATCTTCTCCGGCACCGGAAGCCCCAGGTGCGCCGCGTTTTCCAAAAGGCTCACGCCCTCATTGGAGATATAGAAAAAGATCACCGCCGTCCGCAGCACCGAACCGGTGCCGATGACATGGACATCCAGGATGTTGGCGATCCCCACCAGAAGGAAGATCAGCACCTTCCGGCAGATGCC
>CALWLO010000006.1 GCA_944381545.1 uncultured Acetatifactor sp.
ATTCCTTTAGGGTCGTACCCACAGCAGACCAGATATGCCTGCCAGAGGGTGACCAGAATGCCGCAGGATCCTTTTTTGATCATATGTGAAGCGGCAGCGGCCTTGGACTTGGCGCCGAAAATCCCGTCTGCGGATAATCCGCCAACCTCCGTTTGCCACGCCCGTATCAGGGCGGATCTGGTTTTAGGACCGAAAGCGCCGTCAACGGTAAGGGCTGCCTGATAATAGGTATTCAGCCAGATTTGAATGGAGCTGACGCCGCCGGATATTTTCAGGACGGCGGCAGAGGGCGCCTGGGAGATGGCAGAGGGAGCTGTGGGCTCGGCGGGAGAAGCCTGGGGGGGCGGCAGAAGGGGAGATGGGGGCGGTGTCCTGGGCAGTACCCAGTTTCCGGTTTACTGTGTCGGCGATGTAGGAATGCATATGATATAAATAATCCCCCGGGCATGCCTTGGCTGCAAACCAGCGGTGAACCGTCATATTCTGCTGATCCACCTGACCAATTAAGGAAGGATCCGCTTTCCACCGCAATTCGTTGATATGATTTCTTCTGCAGATATCGGCGGTAAGCTCAATCAGGGACGCCATGGCCTGATCCGATACATGCCATCCCGTATCGGCGCCGCCGTCGTTGGCTACCTCGATCGTTACTGCCCGGTGATCATTGGCGCTGTTGGAGGAACACCAGGAACGGTCTTTTTCTTCCACATACAGGGCGATTCTCCCGTCACTTCCTATACCATAGTTGGAGGAGGCTTTTCTGGAAGGGGATGCAAATAAATTGCCGCAGGTCTCCACGGACAGATTTCCCGCCATGCAGTGAATCGTTATGGTATCGATATTATGCTTACGGGGAGCGGTTTTATTGGGACTTATTTTTGTATATTGAATTAAGGGACTGTTAGTATAAATCATATATGGCCTCCACAATGCGGCTGCAGATTAACAGCAGATGATGGCTGCAGGGTCAGGCGCAGCGCAAATTCCGAAAAAGGAGGGCAGTAGATACCGCCCTCCGCAGCAGATTACTCTTCAATCAGCACCAGATCCAGGATATTGTCGTCACTATCTGCCATCAGATCACAGGTGATGGTGATTGTACCGGGATCGCCGGAATTGGAAAAGCTGAGAGAGAGATTGGACTGGGGAGCCACCTTATAGGCGGTCAGCTTATAAGGCAGTACCTCGTCGTCCTCTGTCTTCATAACGGTATCGCCGTATACGATAAAGTTCTTGGGGAAGCTGGTGGACTTAATGCTGATCCGCTCCACACCGGAGGTTACTTCCTTCATGTAGTAAACGATCACCTTAGAGCCTCCTGCAACAGCGGAGTCCAGAGTAACATCGGCGCCTTCTGCAGTGCAGTCCAGCTGTGTGCCGCAGTCGTCACCCTCTGCATAGACCACGATGGATCCTGCAACCGGGGTATCGGATAAGGTAAATCCTGTGCCGCTTTCATCCACAACAGCTTCCACTCTGGTCACAAATTTAGCGGATTTGCTGATTTCGCCTCCGGTGATCAGCTGCCACAGCTTTACAGTCTGTATCTGCGTCTCGATCGTCATGGTGCCGCCTCTTTCTCCGGCGAACTGAACACGCTTAGGATGTCCCTTTCCGCCGTAGGCGAATACGGATTCACCGGTCAGCTCCGTGGTGGAGACATTGGCGAAATCCAGGTTTAAAAAAGGCTTCTTGGTAGAATAATCTACAAAGATCAGGTCACATACTTCTCTGTTTGCCATAGTAGTATTGGGCATAACAAAATCCTCCTTTAATATGAAAATTATAATCAAAGACCCGTTTTGGCGGGTCTCAGTTACCGGTATCGATTCTTTTGAACCATGCGGAAGCATCGAAATAATTATCCTTATTCCCCCAAGCGGCGACACTCATGGATTGAATCTCATAGATGCTGTTGGCGGAAAGCCTGGAAAAGCAGTCCCAGATCTGGAAAACGGTCAGATCCCAGATGTTCAGGATATTGAGGGAATGACTTCTATTGGCCACGGCAGAGATGATATTGCCAAGCTCCAGGTTTTGGTCGGATTTCGGCTGCCTGCCTTTTGCAGCCCTTCCCTTTCGAAGCTTTTTCATGATTTCTAGGGCTTTTTTGCTTTTTACCTTTGAGAGATCCTCCCGAGGGCTGGATTTGACGCAGCTGCGCTGACAGATCACGCTGCAGACCTGGGGATAGTTTTCCCGTGAGATGCTGCCGGTTACCTTGCCCTCCTTTTGGATCAGGAAGGCTCTGTGTTCCCGGGAATAGACTACTTCTTCCTGTATGAAAAACTGCAGTATGGTCTGAAGCAGGGCTGCGCAGTCCGGGTTCAGCGACAGCAGTTCAAACAGATTCAGCTGTGCTTTTTCTTCCTCCGACAGCAGCTCAAACTCCTTTTCCCGGCCGATCATGGTAAAGTACGACTGCAGATCCAGCAGCAAAACAGTCAGATAATACTGATAGGTATTGATCCCGATGGAGGAGATATCCTTCAATCTGGGCGAAATAATGCCTCCTACGCCCGGAATGGTTACGGGGGCGGGAGATAAAAGTTCAAAGTAACTTAGATTTATTGGATTTTCCTCCTCTCGTTTTTGGTTTTTGGTCATGTATCAAAAAGAAACAGATGACAGTACCTGCAGAACGCAGGCACCGCCATCCGTGAAAAGAAAGAAAAAAGCTATCTGGAAAACAGCTCCCCATTCACCCTTCTGGAATAATAGGATGACAGATTTGCCTTTACGATCACATGCTCGGGGCAATCAAGATCCTGAAACATTCCTTTGGAATAATGCTTCCGTTCGATGTATTTTCTTTCCAGACTGATTCCGCTTAGTATTCTGAGGATCAGGTGTTCCGGGGGAGCAACAGAAGACAAATGGTGAAAAAGGATATTCTCCGCCGACCGGAAGACATTCCGGACAGTTGTCGTATTCATATGTTCCTGCTCTGCAATCTGTTTGATTAAAGCATCCTGTGTCATGATCAAATTGGTTCCGCCTCCCATATAGTCACAAAACTTCTCCCGTTGTTTACGGGTGATTGCGTTTTGGCGCCACATTTTTCGTCCGTAATTTGCGTACCGGATTCAAAGGCTCTGTTGATTCTAGCCCTTGCGTTTGTGCCAGTATTCGCGCTTTTTCCTCTTTGTTTCTTCCTGCTGGCAGATCATGCATCTGCAGGTCTTATGATCCTTTATGCTGACCTCAATCCATTCTCCGCAATCCATACACCGGATCAGTTTGACAGGTGCAGTTCCCAGCTTCTTCTTCAGATGGTTTACCAGGTAATGGCCGTAACAGAACCACAGCAGCTGTTTGTATCGTTTATTTCTTCCATATAAATATTCCACCAGCATATCGGAGATGGTTTCTTCGGAATATCCAAGACTGGAAAACTCCTGGCGGATGCTGCAGGCCACATAACGCAGATTATCTTTACGTTCCTCTTTCATATGGATCTGGTAGCGGTACTGCCGGTTCAGCACATCATATCGCTGGGAGACTTCCTTGGGGCAGACGATCTGCCCGTCGGCCATCAGATTCCGGTAATCTATTTTCTCCAGCTGCAGGCTGCGGGTATTTATGGGCCTGTCCGGTATTTTATCAAAGATCCTGTTGACAAAGCTCTGATTGCGGGTCTGCAGCTGGGAACGCTCCTTATCCTTTGCATATTCAAAAAATGCGGGCAGCTTCTGGCTTGTAAACCGGGAAACCATGGGGGTAAACCACTCGGGGCGCTTCGGCATATACAGGGTTTTGGCGCTGTCTATGCAGAAATTATTTTCCATACATAATAATTTGACCACATCGGCCGCCTCCTGCCTTTCCTTCTCTGTTCCGGATACAAAGATATCGCTGTTCCATATTTTGGCAATATTGTTGCTGTAGATGCCGATATTGCCATGGGTAAAGGCCGCATGGAGACCGGCGTAGATGGTTTTGGGGGTAAGCTCCGTCGGGTCGGCTTTCTTCATATTATAATAGAGCGGAACGATACCCTCCATATTTCTCTCGGCGATCCGGATCAAATCCGTATCTGCGACCACAAGGGCCTTGTCGCCGTCAACATCATACATCAGCAGTTTGCTGATCAGGTCGCAGGTGCTGGCATAAATGCCATCGGTGGTAAACCATTCCCCGATCTGCTGTGTGCGCTCCCCGTTTTCCGGATGGGCAAGATTCCGTCGTATGGCATGTTCCTTATATAAATGCGGACTTCGCAGACAGTCCAGCTTTGCGGATTGACGGAATAACCGGCAGAATACCTCCTGATCCGCCAGCAGTCCCTTAGGGGTCTCGATATGTCCGAACCAATACTCACAGGCGGCATAGTAATCAGGCAGCAGAAAAGCATATTTTCCGGTGACTTCCAGCTTTCCGCTTCGATATTTTTTCAGAAGGCTGTTTTTTACTTCACGGATCATATCCTTAGTATAGGTATCGCCCAACAGTGCAGGATATATTTTTACCGCCTCCTGAAAGGGAGTCATATTTGTGTTGTACGGCGTAGCGCCGAGAATATCCAGCATGGTTTCCTTGGAGGAACAGATATTACTGATCCGCTCGGAAGATTTCCGGGTCAGCAGATCGATCTCTTCATCCGTAATGTCGGTGAGCGTTTGCAGCATCTGATAGTTGATCTTTGCATTTTTGATCCGGTCTTCTTCTATATTGCATCTGCCGGCGCTGCAATGATATTTCCGGAAATACTCCCGGTATTCCTCCCAGGAGTCATAGAACCGGTACATTTTAAACTGTGACTTTGTAAAAATGATTTGGATATCTTCCTGAATAATATCGTGTACTCTGCCGTAAATATCAGTAATCAAGGGGGAGCAATGATTGACTTCAATGAATTTCCGAAAGTCAAATACCCCCAACAGCCCCTTAATCCAGGGCGCCCGGAACATAAAGTTTTTCGTACAGACGGAGGGCAGTATCATGCCGGCGCCGTCAGTATGGGGGATGGGTACATAGCCTGTTTTTCTGGTAATCGAATAATCGGTTTCGTCCACAAAATCAAAGGTTCCGTATACATTGGTTTCAAAATCCTCAATGACGATAGAATGTTCAATGGGAAATTCCTCCCATGCATCGGTTGCCGAATTTGCCAATGCCAGATAAGCAAGGAATTTGTTTACATTGCTTCCGCCCCTGGAATTAATCCGGTCTATGGTAAGGCCGCACATGATCGTTTTTTCAATCCGGTTCCATACGGATTCCTTGATGAAAACGGCTTTTTTGGTACGGATCTGCCCTGCGGAGGAAGTCAGATACCGGTATTTTTCCCCCTGATACAGAAACCCATAAAAGGAAATATCCTTAAATATATCAAAATAGTATACCTGTACAATCATCAGGGTATCCGTCAGTTCATCCGGTTGGATTCCGATAGTCCTGCTCAGAAAAGAATCAAACACAGAAATTACATCCGTATCCTTTAAGCTGTCGCTTCTGACCGTACGGATATGATCCCTTCCGCCGGCTGCTTCGTTTCGGGCGGTTTTGCCGGACAGAAGGGAAAGGAGCCTTTCTTTGGTTTCTTTGATCTTAGCGGATTTATGCCGTGCCAGTGCAGCCCACTTATGGTATTGTGCTATGATATCATGAGCGGCTTCAGGGACAGGGGCTTGGGGATATCTATTCTTTTGCAGAAAGCGGATATCCTGGTCGGAACAACCAAGATCCCGTAATTGCTTTTCCAGATCCGAAAGCCTGGCATTGACATAATTGTGTTCACTGCGATACTTACAGTTCCTATCGTGCAGATATTTTTCATGGTTGCTGTAAAAATGTCCTGTGTCGCAGGAATAGAGATGATATTGGATATCAAGCATGGGCGTTCCCTCCTGTCAGATTCGTGTCAAGCAGGCTCTTTTCCCGGTGGAAATCGGATACAATGCGCGAGGCAATGGTTGAACCGTGGCGGGCAGCTGATTTCCGACACTCTGTATGAAAGTCGGAAAGATAGATCACACCACCAAAATGACGGTGCTCCCTGTCAAAGAGTTCTGTTTTGTAATTGTTCTCTTTCATTTTTCCATATCTCCCTTTTGTTTGGTTGTAAGTTTGTTTTGGCTGCAAGTATTACTTCTCCGTTTGCCATCGTAGGGATCTTAGTTTGAACGGCTACAATTCAGAACAAACGTTCGAAAACATTGTTGACAAATGAGAACGTATGTTCTATAATTGGATTACCAACAGGAAAATACAACATATTAGTCTGAAAGATCAGACGGGGAGGCAGGCAGTGGATCAGATCGTATATAGCTACTATAAAAATAATGCAGAAAAGCTGCATCATGTGGTGGACCGGATATTATCCAGGATGGGATTTACAGGCACAGGCGAGGAGGAGGATTTTTATTCCCTGGCCAATGAAGTGTTTGTGGAGGCGATGCGAAGATATGATGAATCACAGTCCTTTGACGGATTTTTATATTCCTGTCTGTGCAACCGGTTCAAAACGGAATTGACAAGGAGGAACCGCCAGAAGAGACAGGCCGACAGGTATACAGTATCCATGGATGCTCCTGTGGGCGACGGGGATCAAACTACTTTGGGAGATCTGCTGGTGGGAGAATTTAATATAGAAAGGATAATATTTGAAGAGCGGGAAGAAGGGTTCAGCAGAAAGATGCTGCTTTATCTTGGCAGGCTCTCCGAACTTCAAAGAGAGGTATTGCGGCTGACCACAGCAGATTATACGCCGGAAGAGATCAGGGCAGAATTACATATCAGCGAAAAGCAGTATTGGGACTGTAATGCCGCTATTCATTCTTGCAGGAATGTATCTGTACTGTTTTAGGAAATGCAGGAGGGGAAAGAGATGATAAAAATCAGAAAACAGGCATATACCATGCGTATGTTTATGGAATATACAAGGGATAAGGACATCCGCGATGATGCCGACGTGCAGAGGGCAAGCGGACAGTGGACGCCGGAACAGATCAATGAGCTGATCGTAACAGTATTGACGGATGGCTATATTCCGCCCATTTTTATCGGGGAAGACGGGAACCGGCAGAAATGGCTGATTGATGGGCTGCAAAGAAGTACTTCCTTAAAGATGTATCGGTACGGCAATTACAGAATTACGTCTGCCGTCAGAAATCCCCTGATCAGATACAGGACAAAGGCAAGGGATGGCGGCGGAAATATTGTGAAGGATGAGAATGGGGATATTGTTTGGGAGGAAGCGGAGTTTGATATACAGAACAGGACATACGAAGAGCTTCCGGATGAATTAAAGAAACAGTTTGACAGCTTCCAGATGGAGACGGTGATATTTGAAGAATGTACGATGGAAAAAATGTCCGAACTGATTCAGATCTACAATAACCATACGCCTATGAATACCACGCAGAAGGCCTTTACCTATATCAGTAATTATGCCAGAGATATCCGGGAGATACTGGAAAACCGTTTTTTTACGGATTGCAGTAATTATACGGAAAAGGAGAAGACAAAGGGGATAATGGAGAGAGTGGTTTTGGAATCTGTGATGTGTATGTTTCATCTGGACAAATGGAAGAAGCAGGCAAAGCAGATGGGAATATATCTGAATGAGAATTCTTCCAAAGAGGAATTCGGCCGACTCAATGAATATTTGCACAGATTGGAGAAGGTGATCACAGAAGATGTAAGAGATATTTTCAACAGCAAGGATTCCTTTATCTGGCTGACTCTGTTTGACCGATTTTCCCGTCTTTCCAAGGAGGATTCCGCATTTATAGCATTTTTAAGGGCTTTTAAGGGCGGGCTTAGAAACAGGGCTGTTGACGGCCAGTTGTTCGATGAGGTGGATAAGGGTAAAGGAACCAAGGATAAAGCGGTGGTGGTTGCCAAAATACATATTCTGGAAAGCCTGATGCGGGAATATCTGCATATCCAACATGAGGATTCGAAGGAGACGGATTTGCTGGCATTTTTGAGAGATACGGTTAAATCGGATATCACGCAGGAGGATGTGGAGCTTTATGAGGAGGTTTTGGAGGATCTGACCCTGAATGTGGATAATTCTTCAAAACTGCTGGATCAGAAAAACAGACCCTCCCTGATGGGTATAGTGGCATATTCCTTTGTTAACGATATGGACCTGGATGATTGGATCGTAGATTATTTTGAAAGGAATAAAGACACCCCCTATCTCAGAGACCAAAAAGAAAACTGCTTATTTATGATACGGGATCTGAAAAAATATCTTGCGTAACAGTGGAAAAGCACCGTAGGTGCGGTTTTGCGAATGGTGCGGGCTGAACTGTTATGATCTTGCCGCTAAGAGCAATTTATGAAATTGACTGTCATGAAGCGGCGTGTTATAGTATAGGACAGAAGCATCTTTTTCAAAAAATGATGCGCCAGCGTGAGTAAATGGAATTCCGAAAATAGGCGGAGGAAAAAGGAATGCTGCAGGAGAGGACGGAAATTTTCAGACGGAATTTTCCGTATATTGTGCGGGATGATGAGACGGTCAGACAGATACTGAGTCACCCGCAGAATCGTTTTATAGAAAGACGGCGTGAAGACGGGGCGCTGATCGGCCTTTCTGTGATCAATCAGAACGTGATACTGCTGCTGTGTGTGGACAGGGCTTATCGACATCGGGGATTAGGGACGCAGCTTCTGGAGGGTTCGGAGCGGATGATCCGTGACGAAGGCTATGACATTTGCAGTGTGGGTGTGGGCTTTGATTATCTGATGCCCGGTGTTCCCACCAGTAAGCACTATTTTCCGGCACAGAATATCCGGTTATATGAGGGTATAGACAGCCAAGCCAGCGGCTTTTTTGAAAAAAGGGGATACCAGCATGCCCGTGAAGATGTGGATTGCTTTGACATGCAGTTTTCGTTAAAGGATATGGCGGAGATTCCATACCGCATCGGAGATTCCATAGAGGGGATTACCTATCGTTTCGCTGCGCCGGCAGACAGGGAAGGGATTCTGCAATGCACGGACGATGCCTGTGCAGAGTTTAGTCAGTATTACGCCGATGAGAAGCTGTATGATCCCCAAGGACAGGAAAGTGTATTGATTGCTGTAAGGGAGCAGGAGGTATGCGGCGCATTGATGGTAGACCCGGAGACCGGTGTACCGGATCTGGGAAGTATCGGCTGTACTGTGGTAAAAAGCGCCTGGCAGGGAAGACATATCGCTACGAATCTGGTGCTGCTTGGCACCGGCGCACTAAAAAAATGGGGGATGAAGGAAGCTTATCTGAGCTATACATACTCGGGGCTGGATCGTCTGTATGGCACAGCCGGATATCGGATTAAGGTCTTTTTTATGATGGCGCAGAAGCAGCTCCGGGGGAAAATGGAATACAGCAAAGCAGACAGGTGAAAGCATAAGGAGGAAGGGATCATGTTGGAATACCGGTATGACACGCAATTACTGATCGAAGGAGAAGATTTGGACGAGGATGCGATAAATGATTATATTACGGAGCATTTTCAGGGAGATTGCTTATTGGCGGTGGGAGATGAGGAACTGATTAAGATTCATTTTCATACAAACGAGCCATGGAAGGTTTTGGAGTATTGCGCATCCTTAGGAGAAATCTATGACATTGTAGTGGAGGATATGGACAGACAAGCCCGGGGCTTACAGGGGTGATCTCCGATGCGTTCGTCGGGTTTATATTGTCTGCAGGAATAAATCGGTCAGAAAGGGGCAAAGGAGGAACAGTATGAAAAGATGTTTTGGCAGATTTAGCGCATTATTACTGGCGGCAGCATTAGCACTGACTGCCTGCGGAAGCCGGGAAGTACCGGAAATCCGGCAGGAAGACGCCGCAAGTCAGACAGTAGAGCAGCAGGAGGGAAATGGTCAGGAGAGTACGGATCAGGAAGCTGCCGGAGAGTCCGGCGATGCTGCCTTGGAGGATGAATGGGCGGCGCTGCGGGAGCAGATGGGCTTTTATGTGGAAGGAAGTACGCTCTATGATGCAAACGGCAACCCCTTTGTGATGAGGGGGATCAATCATGCTCACTGCTGGTATGAGGATAAGGTGCTGAATGCGCTGCAGGGGATTGCGGAGACAGGCAGTAACTGTATCCGCATCGTGCTGGCAGACGGAGAGCAGTGGACGGCAACCTCTGCTAAGATGGTGGAGGCGCTGATCAGCCGCTGTAAGCAGGAAAATATGATTGTGATCCTGGAAGTGCATGATGCTACCGGTTATACGGACAAGGAATCGCTGCTGAAGGCGGCCCAGTATTTTGTTGACCTCAAGGACAGCCTGGTGGGTCAGGAGGATTACGTAATTATTAACATTGCCAACGAATGGCAGGGCAATAGTGAGTCCAGGGTATGGAAGGAAGCTTATCTGGAGGCGATTCCCATGCTGCGCGAGGCAGGACTGGCTCATACCATTATGATCGACTGCTCCGGCTGGGGACAGTACGGCAAATGTATACAGGACGCCGGAGAGGAGCTTCTTGCGGCGGATCCCCTGGGCAATGTTATGTTTTCCGTTCATATGTATGGCACAGCGGGAGGTAGCGAGGAGTCGATTGAGAAGAATCTGCGCTATGCTACGGACTTGGATCTCTGCATCTGTGTAGGGGAGTTCGGTTATACCCATACGGACGGAGACGTGCAGGAGGATTATCTGATGCAGTATTGTCAGGATAACCAGATTGGTTATATTGCCTGGTCATGGAAAGGCAACGGCGGCGGTGTGGAATATCTGGATCTGGCAGAGGACTGGAATGGGGAGACCCTGTCGGAAGACTGGGGCGAGGTCGTAGTAAACGGTGCAAACGGTATCAGGGAGACCTCCCGGATGTGTACGGTGTTTGAGTAACTGTTTCGGTAATTCCGCAGGCCGAACGCTCTGCATAGCAGCAAACAGTTCAGCTCTCTGTATGTTAGGCTATAGCGGACATAGCGTGAACGGTAAAGTCTGGGGAGCGGCGGGCAGCCGCTTCCCTTTTTCATTCTATAGGAACGCTCTGCGAACTTCTCTATAGAATCAATAGATAACGGATTAAAGGAGAATAGGAATATGCAGATCAGAAGGGCGAAGGAAAAGGATATGGAGGGGATCAACAGGCTGCTGTATCAGGTGCTGATGATACATCATAACGGCAGACCGGATCTTTTCAAGGGGAATGTAAAAAAGTATACGGATCAGGAGCTGGCGGCGCTGATCCGGGATGATACCCGGCCTATTTTTGTGGGGGTGGAGGAAGAGAGGGTGCTGGGATATGCTTTCTGCGTCTTTCAGCAGCATAAGGATGACAATATATTGACGGATATCAAAACCCTATATATAGATGACCTCTGCGTGGAGGAGAACTGCCGGGGGCAGCATATCGGCAGCAGGATCTATGAGCATGTATTAGATTATGCCCGGCAGCAGGGCTGTTATAATGTTACTCTGAATGTATGGGCCTGCAATCCTGCAGCGCAGAAATTTTATGAGAGATGCGGCCTGATCCCCCAGAAAATCGGCATGGAAAAGATCTTATAGGATGCGAAAGAACAAAGAATACAAAAAAGGAGCAGGGCATGATAGAAAAAATACAATTAACGGACAGCAGCTGGCGGTATTTTCTGAGCAAGGAGGAGCCGGAGGAGCAGATCGCATTTTGCGGGGAGGCAGAGCTGCCCTCCACCGTCTCCCAATTACGGCTTTCTCCGCTGACACAGGAGCGCAGTGAAGGGTATCTGACAGATCCCTACCGATATGAAGGCTATGTGGTCTATGAGCGGGAGATTGATCTGAGCGCTGCGGGGGATGATCTTCTGTATCTGGTGCTGGAGCGTACCCGTACCGCCAGGGTCTGGGTAAATGGGAGATATATCGGCAGCCAAAATAGTCTGTGCAGTGCCCATCGGTATGATATAACGGAGGCGGTGCAGCCCGGCAGCAACAGGATCCGGATTCAGGTGGATAATGTGTCCTGCCCGGTGCCCGGCGGACATATGACTTCTCAGGATACCCAGACGAACTGGCTGGGCATCACCGGGGAGATCTGTATTGAGCGGGTGGCAGGGGTGCACGCAGAGCAGGTGAGGCTGTATCCTGATTATCGCAGCGGGGCGGTGACAGTCAGGGGATGTCTGAAAGGACGGAAAGCGGACGGCGGCGGGCAGGCGGAGATTTCGATTTGGGCAGAGGGAGATGGGAAGGAGTATCCCCATATAAGCTGCCCGCTGTCCCCGGAGTCGGGAGGGGGCGGAGAGTTCTGCCTGCAGTACGCCATGCCCGGAGCCGTGCTCTGGAGTGAACATACCCCTGTGCTGTACCGGCTGCACTTGGTTTGCGGGGAGGACGAAATCTGTATCCCTTTTGGAATGAGGAATTTTGGGACGGAGGGGTTGAATTTCCTTTTAAACGGCAGGAGGATTCATCTGCGGGGCAAGCATGACGCCATGATTTTCCCGCTGACCGGCGCAGCTCCCACGGATAAGGAGAGCTGGCTTAAGGTGCTGCAAACCGCTAAGGAGTACGGCATCAATCATTACCGTTTTCATACCTGCTGCCCGCCGGAGGCGGCTTTTGCTGCGGCTGATGAGCTGGGGATCTATATGGAGCCGGAACTGCCCTTCTGGGGATCGGTAGAGGAGGAGATCACGCCTGCACAGCAGTATCTGATAGAGGAAGGCTATCGGATTCTGGACAGTTTTGCCAATCATCCCTCTTTCTTTGCCCTGTCCCTGGGCAATGAACTTTGGGGCAGCCGGGAGCGGCTGAGTCAGATCCTGGGCGATTTTAAGTCTTATGATCCCAGACCCTTATATACGGAAGGCTGCAACAACTTCCAGTTCTGGAATCCCCGGCCGGTGGAAAACGATGACTTTTTTGTGGGCGTGAGATTTTCCATGGAGCGGCAGATCCGGGGCTCCTATGCCATGTGTGATGCGCCCCAGGGACATATTCAGGTAAAAGCTCCGGAGGCGGCCTTTACCTATGATGAACATATACTGCCCCAAGACGGCGGACAGGCCGTCAAAAGCTTGGGGGGCACTGTAGAGATCCAGTACGGCACAGGGGTCAGGACGGTCTCCATGGAGGAGACTGAGGGGGAATATGAGCCCGGAATTCCCGTGGTCAGCCATGAGGTGGGACAGTACTTTATGTATCCGGATTATCGTCAGATTGCGAAATATACTGGAGTATTAAAACCCTATAATCTGGAGATTTTTAAGGAACGGCTGGAAAAAGCGGGCCTGGCGGAATATGCGGAGGCATATGCCGGAGCAACCGGGCGGTTTGCGGCAGAGTGTTATAAAAATGAAATCGAGACGGCGCTGCGGTCAGAGAGACTGGCGGGCTTTCAGCTTCTGGATCTGCAGGACTTTACCGGGCAGGGCACGGCCCTGGTAGGGGTGTTGGATGCCTTTATGGAGAGTAAGGGGGTAGTTTCCCTGAAACAGTGGCAGGGCTTCTGTCATGATAGGGTACTGCTGGGCTGCCTGCCGGGATATGTGTTTACAGCCGGAGAAGAGCTTACGCTGCCGGTAAAGCTCTATGCTTACGGGCCGGAACCGGTGGCGGATCCGGTGGTGGAGATAGAGCTGCGCTGCGAGGCAGCCCATATCTGCAGGCAGCTGTCTGCACAGGGCAGTTTTCAGGACGGTTTGTACCATTTGGGCAATGTGAACTTAACCATGCCTTGGGTGAGGCAGGGAACCGGGGCAGTCCTGACGCTGACCTGTGGGGAGCTTCGCAATCAGTATTCCCTGTGGATATATCCGCAGGAAAACGAAGAAGCGCAGAACCGGCCTGCAAAGGAAGGTGAGGCGGTTATCACTGCCTCCTGGCAGCAGGCCAGGGCGGAATTGCTGGCGGGCCGGGCAGTACTCTTTCTGCCGGAGCAGATCCCTCAGGAGCAGTCCATTGAAGGTACGTACTGTACGGATTTTTGGAACTACCCCATGTTTGACGGGATTTCCCGATCCATGAACCGCACCAGGCCCATCGGTACACTGGGGCTGCTCATAGACAAGGGGCATCCGGCTTTGAGGGGATTTGCAGCCGAGGAATATTCCACTCCCCAGTGGTATGATGTGGTGACGGATTCCCGAACCATGATATTGGATGGTACGGGGATTCAGCCCATTGTACGTACCATTGACAACTGCGGACGCAATCACAGCCTGGGGTTGATCTTTGAAGTCAGAGTGGGGGACGGCAGACTTCTGGTATGCACAGCACATCCGGAACGTAAGGCGTCTGTTTCTATTGCCTGCAGGAGCCTGATGCATTGCCTGACCTGTTATATACAGTCCGATGCCTTTTGGCCGGTGCAGGCTGTCGGTATATCCGTACTTGACAAGCTGTTTGAATCATAGGAAAATAGAGATTAACATAAGGAAAAAGAGAGGTATGGAAATGCGGTGGAATAGGAAAAAGGCGGGATTGTCCCTGATGCTGGCGGGGCTGTTGGCGTTTTTGACGTTGCCGGTTCAGGCGCAGACCCAGTGGTATGACGATTCGGATATTGTCCGCGCAGATATCAGCTATGAGGATATGGAGTTTGTGGGCTACGATCCGGCTTATGCCTATACTCTTTTAGAGGAGATGAATAGATTGTCTCAGGAGCAGGGGCATGAGGAGCAGATCTGCCTTAATTATGATCTGATGGGGCAGGAGCTGGATAAACTGTATACTCAGCAGGCGCTGAATGAGATACGCTATTACCGGGATGTAAATAATGAGGAATATGCCGGTATTGATACGCAGCTGCAGCAGATCTACCGGGATCTGGTGGATGAATTCCTGCAGACCGTGCGGGACGTACTGCTAACCGACTACCGGGGAGCGCTGGGCGCACATATCGGCGACGAAGAGATGGTGGAGGATTATCTGGAATATGAGGATATGACAGAGGAGCTGCAGGCTTTGCTGGATGAGGAGAATGCTCTGGAACAGCAGTATGATCAGGCCAGCGTGGCAGAATATACTGTGACGGTAAAAGGGAAAAAATGGACACAGGAATCCTATAACGAGGCCTATGAGGATCTGACCTGGCGGGAAGCGCTGGCTATTGATCTGGCGCTGAATAAAGCCAGAAATGACGTGATGTGCCCTATTTTCCTGGATTTAGTCAGAAACCGAAATGCGCGCGCCCGGATCTACGGGTATGATAATTATGCGGAATATGCCTATCAGGAGCTGTATAACAGGGACTATACCATAGAGGATATCCAGTCTGTGTATGCGGCCGTCAAGGAATATATTGTGCCGGTGCTGGCAGAGGTGGAAGGCTATGTCTATGCAGGGGATATCAATGGTCTGCTTTATATGGATTATCTCACTGAGGAATATGTAATCGAGACAGTGGGCCGGCATATGGGGGACATTGATCCTGCGCTGGCAGAGGCATATCAGTACATGGTGGATTATCATCTATATGATATTGATTATGATCCGAATAAAATGAATGTGGGCTATACGATTACATTATATGAATATCAGCAGCCTTTTATTTTCAATACCCCGGATTATTCCTACTATGATCTGGAGACCATGATCCATGAATTCGGACATTATAACGAGGCCTTCCATGCGGGGACCACGCTGCTCACCGATATGACCAATATGGACGTGGCGGAGATTCATTCTCAGGGGCTGGAGCTTCTGTATCTGGAGTATGCGGATGATGTATACGGCGAGGAACTTGGAGATACGGCCCGTCAGGTGGTTCTGTATCAGATCCTGTATTCTGTGATCGACGGCTGTCTGTATGATGAGTTCCAGAACACCGTATATGCGGCGGATCATGAGATGACAGTGGAGGAGGTCAACCAGCTCTTCCGCAAACTCTCTCAGGAATATGGGTATATCTATTATGACACGGAGGATGCGGCATATGACTGGGTGGATGTGCCCCATACCTTCTCCTCTCCCATGTACTATATCAGCTACGGAACTTCTGCATTGAGCGCACTGGAGATCTGGAGCATTGCGCTGGAGGATCGTCAGGCGGGCATTGACAGCTATATGGAGCTGACTACCTATGGTCTGGGCACCACCTATTGTGAATTGATGGAAAAATGCGGCCTGAAGAGCATATTTGAGGAGGGCACGATTCAGGAGATTGCCCGGGCGGTGTCGGAGTATGCTGCAGGCGTGGCAAAAGGACAGGAGGTTTATGAACCTGGCAGGGATGGAAATACAGATCAGGAATCGGACTTCGGCTCTCTCTTTGACGGCAATGGGGATTTCGAGGATAAGGCGACAGAGATAGCGGAGCGTTTCCTGACCAGTCACCTGATCGCCCTTATGGGATCAGAAGTGCTGACCGTGATCACGGTTCTGATCATTATTGGCGTGCTGTCCTCCAGGGAGAAGAAAAAGAAAGGAAGCAGGTAAAATGGGATGTCTGGGTAATTTGTTATGGTTTATATTCGGCGGCTGTGTGGGCGGATTGGGCTGGCTGCTGGCCGGATGCCTGTGGTGCATTACGATAGTGGGAGCGCCAGTGGGGATACAGTGCTTTAAGTTTGCATCCATGTCCTTTTTCCCTTTCGGAAAGGAGATCCAGTACGGCGGCGGGACAGTATCCCTGATTGTAAACATCATCTGGATCCTGGTATCCGGAATCCCGCTGGCACTGCACCATGCAGTATGGGGGTGTCTGTTCTGTATTACCGTTATCGGAATCCCTTTTGGATTGCAGCATTTCAAGCTGGCAAAGCTGGCGTTGATGCCATTTGGAGCAAGAATTGTATAAGATTTTATGTTTCTATGCATGGAGGTTATTATGGCAGAAGAATTGAAAGACAGAAAAGAGGTATCGGAGGAACTGACCTGGGATCTGTCCCGAATATATGCTACGGAGGAGGATATGCTGTGTGATGCCCGGGAGATGGAGAGGCTGACGCAGGAAATCGTGGAAAAGTACAAGGGCAGGCTGGATAGTCCGGAGAGGATGGAAGCCTGTGTCACGGCATATAGACGAGTGTACGAGCTGATGACGCTGACTGGCAATTATTGCGACTTGGCTCTGTCGGTGGACTATTATGACAATCATAATCAGGAGAGAAACGGAAAAATCAGCCGCCTGATTGCCAGACTGCAGAGTGAGCTGAGCTTTATCCGCAGTGAGATCATGGAGCAGGAGGAGGAGATGATCCGCCAGGCCATAGCTATCAGCCAGGGCAATGGGCATTATCTGGAGGACATATTGCGGGACAAGCCCCACAGACTTCATCCCGAGGCGGAGCGCATTATTTCCGCCTTGAGCCAGAGCATTTACAATACTCCCTATGAGATCTACAATATTACGAAGCTGGCGGACATGAAGTTTGAACCCTTCCGGGTAAAGGATAAGGAATATCCCCTGGGTTACACGCTCTTTGAGGATGATTATGAATATGAGCCGGATACCGAAGTACGCCGGGCGGCTTTTGCTGCTTTCTCCAAGAAGATCAAAGAGTATGAAAATGTGACGGCGGCAGCTTATAACGCCAATGTGCAGACGGAAAAGACCCTGGCTACGCTGCGGGGCTTTGACTCCGTATTTGACTACCTTTTGTTTGGCCAGAAGGTCAGCCGGGAACTTTATGACCGCCAGATCGATCTGATCACGGAAAAGCTGGCGCCTCATATGCGCAGATACGCAAAACTGATCCAGAAGGTGCATGGGCTGGACAAGATGACCTTTGCGGATTTAAAGCTTCCGGTGGATCCTGGCTATGCGCCGGAGGTGACGATCCAGGCTTCCCGGGAATATATGGAAAAGGGACTCTCCATCTTAGGGGAGGATTATGTGCAGATGGTACGCACCGCCTATGAGGAGAGGTGGGTGGACTTTGCACAGAATAAGGGGAAATCCACCGGTGGCTTTTGTGCAAGTCCCTACGGTAAGAATTCCTTTATTCTGATGACATGGAACAACAAGATGTCGGATGTGTTCACACTTGCCCATGAGCTTGGTCATGCGGGACATTTTAAATCCTGCAACAGCGCCCAGTCCATCTTTGATACGGATGTGTCCACTTATTTTGTGGAAGCGCCTTCCACCATGAACGAGCTTCTCATGGCACATTATCTGTTAAAGACCAGCGGGGACAAGCGGTTTCGCCGCTGGGTGCTGACCTGTATGATTGGCAATACCTATTATCATAACTTTGTCACCCACCTCATGGAGGCCGCTTACCAGAGAGAGGTGTATAAGCTGGTGGACGAGGGCAGCAGTGTGCAGGCGGAGACGCTGAGCGGTATTATGCGGGATACCCTGCAGAAATTCTGGGGGGATGCGGTGGAACTGGGCGAGGGGGCGGAACTGACCTGGATGCGCCAGCCTCACTATTATATGGGACTGTATTCCTACACCTACAGCGCGGGTCTCACCATTGCCACACAGATGTGCAAGCGGATTGAGAATGAGGGTGACGGAGCCATAGAGGATTGGAAAAAGGTGTTGGCAGCCGGGAGCACCCTGACTCCGGTAGAGCTGGCTGCTCTGGCCGGTATCGATATCACTACGGACGAGCCTTTGCTGGATACGATTGAGACCATCGGGGCTATGATCGATGAGATCTGCAGGCTGACAGAGGAGCTGCAGGCTGCAGACGAGTAAGAGCCGCCGGGAAATGACCTTATTCCAGGCAGGGAACGGCCGGATGGCCATCCATCATCATTGCGGAGCAATTATGATAATAACAGAAGGAGGATGAATACGCTGCCGGCAGCGGAGACGGAGAAGCCCGGGGAAACGAATCCGGATACAGCATTGCCGTATGGAGAATCCGTTTACTGTAAGCCAGGTAAATGCAGCGTAGGAATATCGAAAATTATGGAAGAGAGAAGGATCGTTCTTACAGCAGAGCAAAATGTGGATTTCCGCAATCAGGTGGATGATTGTGTCGGCACGGGCAGAATGGGGCTGGCGCTGCACAGAGAATATCTGGAGCAGCTGGCATTGGTGCAGAGGGAAATCGGCTTTCAGCATATCCGGGGCCATGGCCTGTTCTGTGATGATATGGCAATCTATCAGGTAGCCGAGGACGGTACGCCGGAGTACAACTATACATATATAGACCGGGTCATGGACAGCTACCGGGAACTGGGACTGAAGCCTTTTCTGGAGCTGGGTTTTATGCCCGGAAAGCTGGCCAGCGGCAAGCAGACGATTTTTTACTGGAAGGGGAATACGACGCCGCCGGCCTCTTATGATGCCTGGTGCGATCTGGTGAAGGTGCTGCTTGGGCATCTCTGCGACAGATACGGCAGGGAGGAAGTGGTGACTTGGCCGGTGGAGGTCTGGAACGAGCCTAATCTGCCCGGTTTCTGGGAGCATGCGGATATGCAGGAGTATTTTAAGCTGTTTCGGCATACTTTTTTGGCAGTAAAATCCGTGGACAGCCGTTTCCGTGTGGGAGGCCCCGCCGTCTGCGGGGGCAGTGACGAGGTGTGGATCCGGGCTTTTATGCAGTACTGTCATGACAATGCCCTTTCCGTGGATTTTGTGACCAGACATCACTATACCACGCAGCTGCCGGAGACGGTAGGGCATTACGGCTATGCGGAACTGATGAAGGCGGAGGACGGTTTTGCCAATCTCCATACTACCCGGGAGATTATTGACAGCTTCCCGGAGTACAGGGGGCTGGAAATCCATATCACAGAGTTCAATACCTCCTATATTCCCAACTGTCCGCTTCATGATACCAATCAGAACGCAGCCTTTATTGCACAGCAGCTTTCCCGCCTGGGCGAGGATAATGCGTCCTACTCCTACTGGACCTTTGGCGATGTGTTTGAGGAGCAGGGCGTACCCTTTACCCCGTTTCACGGCGGTTTCGGGCTGGTGGCAAACGGCTGTATTCCCAAGCCCACCTTCTGGAGCTTTGCTTTTTTTAAGAAGCTCAAGGAGAAACCGGGTCATTGCGTCCATAAGGATGATCATGGGGTGGTAATGTGCCTGGAGGACGGAACCTACAGGGGCGTTGTCTGGAACATGACAGACAGACGCAAGGGGTATGATTTTCGCATGACGCTGGAAATCTCGGAGAATACGGAGGGCTGCCTGCTGACCCGAACGGTGGATGAAGGGCACGGCAATCCCCTGAAGATATGGCATGATCTGGGAGAACCTGCTAATCCCACAGAGGAGGAGAATCGGCTTTTGCGCTCGTCGGCAGTTCCCTTTACGGAGACGGTACGGGTCGTTCCCCGAAACGGCAGGACGGAGGTCTCTTTTCCGGTGGCCGAAAACGGTGTGGTATATTTTGAGTGGAGGCCAGGGAAGGGAAGGCCAGACAGGGGCTATTCCTATGAGCGGGCTATGCAGTATCCCCATATCAATCCGATTACCCGCCTGGACTATCCCGATGTGGATGTAATCCGGGTGGAGGATACCTACTATATGGTGAGCACCACCATGCATTTTATGCCGGGCTGTGAGATTCTGCGCTCCTATGACCTGAGAAACTGGGAGCATGCGGTTTATGTCTATGACACTCTGGACGGCACCCCCGGACAGAGACTGGAGGGGGAGGAGCATATCTACGGAAAAGGAATGTGGGCGGCATCCCTGCGGTATCACAAGGGTACTTACTATGTATGCTTTGTGGCCAACGATACCCACAGGACTTATCTGTATACTGCAGAACAGATTGAAGGCCCATGGAAGAAGCAATATGTAGAGGGCTTTTATCATGACTGTTCCCTGCTGTTTGATGAGGATGACAGGGTATATATTGCTTACGGCAATACCGATATCTATATCACAGAGCTGAAAAGCGATTTAAGCGGCCCCCTGGAGGGAGGTCTGCACCGTCTGGCGGTCAGCGATGCGGGGCATCCGAGACTGGGCTATGAGGGGACGCATTTTTATAAGATAAACGGAAAATACTATCTGTTTTTTATTCATTCCAGAAGAGACTGCTGGAGGAGGACGGAGGCATGTTTTGTATCCGATTCCCTGACCGGGGAATTTGTTGGGGGTGATGTACTCGATGATGACAGGGGGTACTGCGGACAGGGGGTAGCCCAGGGCGGCATCGTCGATACCCCTGACGGGAAATGGTATGGCTTGCTGTTTCAGGACAGCGGCGCCGTGGGGCGGATCCCGATTCTGGTTCCCGTGAGCTGGAAGAATGATTATCCGGTGTTTGGAGAAAATGGAAAAATCCCGGAGGAGTTCCCTGTAGAAAGTACCCGTCCCGGATATGCTTACCGCCCCTTGGTGGAGAGCGATGATTTTCGAGGGGAGTTAAAGCCCTGCTGGCAGTTCAACCATGAGCCGGATCTGAGACTGGTCCGTCATGACAGGGAAAAGGGGATCTGGCAGGTACGGACGGATAAGATCTGCAGAGATCTGAGCCAGGCGAAAAATACCATCACCCAGAGGATGACCTATCCCGGCTGCGCCGGGGAGGTGACTGTGGATGGAAGAGGGCTGCGGGAAGGGGATTATGCCGGACTCTGTGCGCTGCAGGGCTGCTATGGCTTTGTGGGACTTACCAGAAGAAAGGGACGTCTGTATCTGACGGTGCGCACCGTAGAGCCGGAGGATGCGTCCATGGCGCCCCTGACCGAGGAAGAGAGCCTTGACAGAGAGATGGCGGCAATTCCGCTGGAGGAAGAGACGGTACGTATAAAGCTGGAAGTGGATTTCACCATGATGCGGGATACGGCTTTTTTCTATTATCGCAGTGCAGAGATAGGAGGTGCCTGGATAAAGGTGGGAGCAGACCATAAGCTGTATTTTAAGCTGGATCATTTTACAGGCTGCCGTTTCGGACTGGTGGTGTATTCTACCGAGGAGGCCGGAGGCTGCGCCGGATTTCGTGATTTTGTATACCGCAGCAGATAGAAGGCACAGGAGCTGCGGGAGACGCTGGGCGGGCTTGCGGAAACGCAATGGAAAAGTATTTGGTGATGGACGGGGAAAGGGGGCGATACGATGACAGCAGAGGAGATGTGGAACCGGTATGTCCGGGAAACGGGAATCGAAAATACCGGATATGAGGCATGGGCTTTCGGAGAGACGCCGGATGAACTGGCCGCACTGGTGGTCAGCGGGAGAAAGACCGCTACCGCTTCGGCTTATCCATTGTATGCTTTGGAGCAGGAGCCGCTGCCCAGGGCGGGGGAGTACAGCGTGATACTGGATGGCGGGGAGCAGGCGGTATGTATTATTCAGACCACCAAGGTCTATGTGACACCTTTCCGGGAGATCAGTGCAGAGCATGCCCGCAGAGAGGGGGAGGGCGATCTGAGTCTGGCCTATTGGCGGAGAGTACATGAACGCTTTTTCCGGGAGGAACTGGCAGGCGCTGGTCTCTCATTTACAGAAGAGATGCCGGTGGTGTGCGAAGAGTTTGCATGTGTGTATGTACCACAGGAGGAATGACAGTGAGCGATATCGGTGAAAAAATACAGAAAAGCCTATGGGAACTGCAGGATACAGAATATCGGGATTTTCATGCAAAGCTGATTCCCACGGCGGATCCGGAGAATATTATCGGGGTACGGACTCCGAAAGTACGGAAATTAGCCAAAGAAGTGGCAAAGGATCCCCGGATCGGAGACTTTCTGGCTCAGCTGCCCCACCGCTATTATGATGAAAATAATGTGCACGCCTTTGTGGTGGAGCAGATCAGGGATTATGAAAAGTGTCTGGCAGAGACGGAGCGCTTTCTGCCCTATGTGGACAACTGGGCTACCTGTGATATGATGGCACCGAAAGTTTTTGCCAAACATAGGGAGGAACTGCTGGATCCGATCCGCCGGTGGATTGCCTCGGCGGAGACCTATACGATCCGGTTTGGGGTTGGGATGCTGATGCGGCTGTATCTGGACGATGCCTTCCGACCGGAATATCCGAAATGGGTGATGCAGATCCGTTCCGGGGAGTACTATGTGAATATGATGCGGGCATGGTATTTCGCTACGGCACTGGCCAAGCAGTATGAAGCGGTGATTCCCTGTTTTGAGGAGCAGCGTCTGGATGCATGGACGCACAATAAAGCGATCCAGAAGGCCTGTGAGAGTCTTCGGGTGCCGGCGGAGAAGAAAAGGTATTTAAGAAATTTGAAGATATAAGGAGTATAGAGAGGAGCAATATGGATAAGCAGGAAAAAATCGATAATTACCGAAAGAAAAATGAGTTGGCGATTCCGGGACAGGTGGTCTGCGCAGGTTCATCACTGATGGAGATGTTTCCGGTGGAAAAGCTGATGGCAGAGAGGAAAGACGGGGTAACCATCTACAATCGAGGGATCGGCGGTTTTGTGACACAGGAGCTTTTGGAGACACTGGATGTCTGTATACTGGATCTGCAGCCAAGGCGGTTGTTTATTAATATCGGCACGAACGATCTGAGCAATGCGGCAGTTCCCATTTCTCAGATCATGGAGCGGTACGATCAGATCTTAAAGCGCATAGAAGCGGCACTGCCGGCTACGGAGATTTATCTGATGGCTTATTTTCCGGTTAATTATGATGCGGCTTCTGAGGAAATGAAGCCCTGTCTGCTGGTGCGTACCAATGACAAAATAAATGAAGCTAATGCAGAGGTAAAGAAGCTGGCCAAGCGCCATGGAGCGAAATATATTGACGTCAATGATGCATTAAAGGATGAGCAGGGACGTCTGAAAGCAGAGTATACAATTGAGGGAATGCATATCAGGGAGGAAGGATACCGTGCCATATGGCCCGCTTTCCTTTCTTATGTGCTGGAACCGGCATGGAAAAAGGCATAAACCAATAGAGGAGGATGTGGCGTCTTTCCGGGAAATCAGTGCGGAGTATGCCCGCAGAGAGGGGGAGGGCGCAGTTTCAACATGAAATGGACAGAGGAGATGGGAGGCATGCTATATGGCATTTTGGGCAGAACAGAATAGGGAGATCCGGGGCAAACGGTATACCCTGCGCAGTGCCCGGGAGGAAGATGCGCAGCAGCTGGTGGACTATCTGAAGCAGACCGCCGGTGAGTCCCCCTATCTGCTCCGGGAACCGGAGGAGGAGGTGATCATCTCTGCCGGGCAGGAACGGGATTTTATTCGGGAAAAGGAAGCGGATGCAAGGGAGCTGATGCTGCTGGCCTTTGAGGAAGAAAAACATATCGGGAACTGCTCCATTATGTCGGTGGGGGGATTTTCACGGCTGGCACACAGATGCGAGGTGGCGATTGCCCTATATCGGGAGTATTGGGGCAGGGGAATCGGGAGATGTATGCTGGAGACGGCTCTGGAGGCGGCAAAGCAGATGGGCTATGAGCAGGCAGAGCTGGATGTTGTTTCCACCAACGAGGCGGCGATCCGGCTTTATGAAAAGCTGGGATTTCAGCGGTACGGTATTTTCCCGGACAGCATGAAGTACAAGGACGGCAGCTATGCGGATTGCATCTGGATGATGAAGAAGCTGTGATATTTATGATTTGCTGCACTAGTCAACAGTCTCCAAATGTGGTATGATAAATAAAATGCTTCGCATTTATCTCTTTTGAATTGGATGTGCGCTAAAGTGCATATCATCAAGAAATAATAACGAAACAGGCAATCCAGATGAAGCATTTGCCGGGAAAGGGCGGATGCTTTCTTTGCGTAGAGGAGGACTCTTCATGCAGACAGATTTTATTCATAGAGAACATACCAGAGCCGTTCAGATCGGGAAGGTGCAGATCGGCGGGGGAGCGCCAATTGCTATCCAGTCCATGACCAATACCCGGACGGAGGATGTGGCAGCTACGGTAGCCCAGATTCACCGACTGGAGCAGGCAGGCTGTGAAATCATCCGCTGCACTGTGCCCACCCTGGAGGCAGCGAAGGCTCTCGGGGAGATCAAAAAGCAGATTTCCATTCCCCTGGTGGCGGATATTCATTTTGATTACCGCATGGCCATTGCCGCCATGGAAAATGGGGCAGACAAGATCCGGATTAATCCGGGCAATATCGGCTCCGTAGATAAGGTAAAAGCGGTGGTGGAGGTGGCAAAGGAGCGCCATGTTCCCATCCGGGTGGGCGTCAACAGCGGCTCCCTGGAGAAGCCCCTGCTGGAAAAATACGGCGGCGTCACGGCAGAGGGGATCGTGGAGAGCGCCTTGGACAAGGTACAGATGATCGAGGAGCTGGGGTATGACAATCTGGTCATCAGCATCAAGTCTTCGGATGTACTGATGTGCGTCAGGGCCCATGAGATCCTGGCTGCCCGGACGGACTATCCCCTGCATGTGGGGATCACGGAGTCCGGTACGGTGCAGAGCGGAAACATCAAGTCGGCTGTAGGTCTGGGGATTATCCTGCATCAGGGCATCGGGGATACGATCCGGGTATCCCTGACCGGGGATCCGGTGGAGGAGATCAAATCCGCAAAGCTGATTCTGCGTACACTTGGTTTGCGGCAGGGAGGGATTGAGGTGGTATCCTGTCCCACCTGCGGCAGGACGAAGATCGACCTGATCGGCCTGGCGTCCCAGGTGGAGAAGCTGGTGGAGGATTATCCTCTGGATATCAAGGTGGCAGTCATGGGCTGCGCAGTCAACGGCCCGGGAGAGGCCAGGGAGGCGGATATCGGCATTGCCGGTGGGGACGGCGAAGGCCTGCTGATCAAAAAGGGCGAGATCGTGCGGAAGATGCCGGAAAGCGAACTGCTGGGGGCATTGAAGGAAGAATTGGATCACTGGGGTGAATAGACAATGGCAAAACCGTTTTTTGAGGTATTTCCCACATTACAGCTAAGCGGCAGTGTTCATGATATCATGGAGCAGACCACTGTGGAGAAGATTTCCACCACCAAGCGGAAGGATTATCTGCGGATTTATCTGCGAAGCAGCCGACTGATTATGAAGAAGGATGTACTGACCACGGAAACAGAGATCAAAAGGCAGCTGTTTCCCAGTGCCAATATGTTCATAAAGATCTATGAGAAATTCGAGCTTTCCGCCCAATATACTCCGGAGAAGCTGATGGACGTCTATCGGGACAGCATTCTGGAGGAATTGCGGGAATATAGCCATATTGATTATAACAGCTTTAAGACGGCGGAATTTTCCTACCCCAGCGAGCAGCAGATAACGCTGACGCTGGAGGACAGCGTATTGGCCCGCAGCCGGGAGGAGGAGCTGATCCGCATATTGGAAAAGATCCTGGTGGAGCGCTGTGGTTTCAGCCTGTCCCTGCAGGTGGAGTATAAGGAGCCCCAGGCAGGCAGATTTGCGGAGGATGACGAGCAGAAGATCCGGCTCCAGGTGGCGGAGATCTATAAACGGGTGAATGGGGGCAAGGGGAAAACGGCAGATACAGATGCCCAGGCAGGCTTTATGCAGGCAGACGCACCCCAGGCATTGAACGGAGCCTCAGGGAAAGCAGCGGGCAGCAGGACCGGAGACAGTGCCGCCAAAGCGGGAAAGTCCTCAGACAAAGCGGGCGCTGCAGCACAGAAGCCCGCAGGGGCAGGGAGCACCCAGAGCGGATTCGGCGGCAGCAGGGGCGATTTCAAAAAAGGCGGCTTTAAGAGAGGAGAATTTTCCCGGGGCGGCGCCTTTGGCGGCAGCATAAAGCGTTCCGACAACCCGGATGTGATCTATGGCCGGGATTTTGAAGAGGAAGCCATGAAGATCGAGGATGTGATCGGCGAGATCGGCGAGGTGGTGATCCGGGGCAAGATTCTGACGGTGGACAAGCGGGAGATCAAGAACGAGAAAACCATCGTGATGTTCGATATCACGGATTTTTCCGATACCATGACGGTGAAAATGTTTGTCCGCAACGACCAGGTGGAGGAGATCCTGGGGGGGATCAAGGCCGGGGCCTTTGTCAAGGTCAAGGGCATCAGTATGCTGGATAAGTTCGACCATGAGCTGACCATCGGCTCCCTGGCGGGGATCAAAAAAATTGCAGACTTTACCACGGGCAGAGCGGACACGGCGCCTCATAAGCGGGTGGAACTGCACTGTCATACCAAAATGAGCGATATGGACGGCGTTTCCGAGGCCAAGGATATCGTAAAGCGTGCCTATAAATGGGGGCATAAGGCCATTGCCATCACCGACCACGGCGTGGTGCAGAGCTTTACCGATGCGAATCATGTGTGGGACGATTTGTGGAAGGAGGAGAAGGGAAAGCGCAAGGAGGCCGGGGAGGAGAACCCCGATAAGCAGGACTTTTTCAAGATCATCTACGGCGTGGAGGCTTACCTGGTGGATGACTTAAAGGAGATTGTCACCGGGGATCAGGGACAGGATCTGGATGCGGATTTTGTGGTGTTTGATATTGAGACCACCGGTTTTTCCCCGGTCAATAACCGGATTATTGAGATCGGTGCGGTGAAGGTGGAGCAGGGAAAGATCACGGATCGCTTTTCCACCTTTGTCAACCCGGATGTGCCCATTCCCTTTGAGATCGAGAAGCTGACCAGCATCAACGACAGCATGGTGGTGGATGCCCCCATGATCGACGAGGTACTGCCGGAATTTCTGAAATTCTGTGAGGGCTGTGTGCTGGTGGCGCACAATGCCAGCTTCGATATGAGCTTTATTATGGAGAACTGCAGGCGTCTGGGATACTCGGATCGCTTTACCTATGTGGATACGGTGGGGATCGCCCGGGTGCTGCTGCCCCATCAGGCCAAGCACACACTGGACGCAGTGGCAAAGACACTGGGAGTCTCCCTGGAGAACCATCACCGGGCGGTGGATGATGCGGAAGCCACCGCAGAAATATTTGTGAAATTTATTCCCATGCTCCAGGAAAACGGCGCCGAGACTTTGCAGCAGGTAAATGCCATGGGCGCTTCCAGCCCGGAGATCATCAAGCGCCTGCCCACTTATCATGCCATCATATTGGCTAAAAATGACTTAGGACGGATTAATATGTACCGGCTGATTTCCGAGTCCCATGTCACCTATTATAACAAGCGTCCCCGGATCCCCAAAAGCCGGATCCTGAAATACCGGGAGGGGTTAATCCTGGGCAGCGCCTGTGAGGCGGGAGAGCTGTACCGGGCGCTGCTGGAGGGAAAGGCTGATGCAGAGATCGCCCGGCTGGTGAATTTCTATGATTATCTGGAGATCCAGCCTGCAGGCAATAACCGGTTTATGATCGCCTCCGAGAAACACCCGAATATTCAGTCCGTTGAGGATATCCAGGAGGCAAACCGGCAGATTGTCAGACTGGGAGAGCAGTTTCATAAGCCGGTGGTGGCTACCTGCGACGTACATTTTCTGGATCCCGAGGATGAGGTATACCGGCGGATCATTATGGCAGGCAAGGGCTTTGAGGATGCAGATGAGCAGGCTCCCCTGTATCTGCATACCACGGAGGAGATGCTGGAGGAGTTTGCCTATCTGGGGGCAGATAAGGCCCGGGAGATCGTTATTACCAATACCAATATGATTGCGGATATGGTGGAGACCATTGCGCCGGTAAGGCCGGATAAATGCCCGCCGGTGATCCCGGATTCCGATAAGACGCTGACAAAGATCTGCTATGATAAGGCTCATGAGCTGTACGGGGAGAAGCTGCCCCAGATTGTGCAGGACCGTCTGGAGAAAGAACTGCATTCCATCATTACCAACGGATTTGCGGTGATGTATATCATTGCCCAGAAGCTGGTGTGGAAGTCCGTGGAGGACGGATATCTGGTAGGCTCCCGGGGCTCCGTTGGTTCTTCCCTGGTGGCGTTCATGGCAGGCATCACCGAGGTAAATTCCTTAAGTGCGCACTATCGCTGCGGCAAGTGTTTTTATTATGATTTTGACTCTCCGGAGGTAAAGGCCTATGCGGGAAATGCGGGCTGTGATATGCCGGACAAGCTCTGCCCGGTATGCGGAGAGCCGCTGATCAAGGATGGCTTTGACATTCCCTTTGAGACCTTTCTGGGCTTTAAGGGGGATAAGGAGCCGGATATTGACTTAAACTTCTCCGGAGAGTATCAGTCCAAGGCCCATAAATATACGGAGGTTATCTTCGGCGCAGGGCAGACCTTCCGGGCGGGGACCATCGGTACCCTGGCGGATAAGACGGCATTCGGTTATGTGAAGAATTATTTTGAGGAAAGAGGGAAACATAAGCGTACCTGTGAGATCAACCGGATCACGGTGGGCTGTACGGGCATCCGGAGAAGCACCGGCCAGCACCCCGGCGGCATTATCGTACTGCCCATGGGCCAGGATATCAATTCCTTTACCCCGGTGCAGCATCCGGCGAATGATATGACCACGGACATCATCACCACCCATTTTGATTACCATTCCATTGACCATAATCTGCTGAAGCTGGATATCCTGGGACACGATGATCCTACCATGATCCGTATGCTGCAGGATCTGACGGGAATTGACCCCACGAAGATTCCGTTGGATGACAAGGGCGTTATGAGCCTGTTCCAGAATACGGATGCGTTGGGGATTACGCCGGAGCAGATCAGCGGCTGTCCGGTGGGGTCTCTGGGGATCCCCGAGTTCGGTACGGACTTTGTGATTCAGATGCTGCTGGACACCAAGCCCCAGCAGTTCTCCGATTTAATCCGTATCTCCGGTCTGGGTCATGGCACGGATGTATGGCTGGGCAATGCCCAGACCTTGATCCTGGAGGGAAAGGCAACGATCTCCACGGCCATCTGCTGTCGGGACGATATCATGATCTACCTGATTAACCAGGGGGTGGAAAGCTCCCTGTCCTTTACCATCATGGAGAGTGTACGTAAGGGAAAGGGATTGAAGGACGAATGGATCACGGCCATGAAGGAGAAGGATGTGCCGGACTGGTATATCTGGTCCTGCAAGAAGATCAAGTACATGTTTCCCAAGGCCCATGCGGCGGCTTATGTGATGATGGCCTGGCGGATCGCTTACTGCAAGATCAATTATCCGCTGGCCTATTACGCTGCCTTTTTCAGTATCCGCGCCAAGGCATTCTCCTATGAACTGATGTGCCAGGGGCAGAAGCATCTGGAAAGTATTATGGCGGATTACCAGAAGCGTTCGGACAGCCTGTCCAATAAGGAGGAGCTGGCTTACGGAGATATGAAGATCGTACAGGAGATGTACGCCAGGGGCTTTGAATTTATGCCCATTGATATTTTCCGGGCACAGTCCCGAGCCTTTCAGATCGTGGACGGCAAACTGATGCCCTCCTTAAACAGCATTGACGGACTGGGAGAAAAAGCGGCGGATGCCATTGTGGAGGCGGCAAAGGACGGCCCTTTCCTGTCCAAGGATGATTTCCGGGAACGGTGCAAGGTATCCAAGACCATCGTAGATCTGATGTCGGATCTGGGTCTGCTGGGGAATCTTCCCCAGTCCAATCAGATCAGTCTGTTTGATTTTGTGTAGAAAATATTGTATACTATTCCTGGCCGCTGTTTGGATCGTTTTGATTCCCACAGAAGCGGTAAAGGTGTGGTTATAAAGCTCTGAATAAGGAGGCGTCTGTATGGACTGCAGGGAATGTGAAAAGCAAATCCCGGATTTTATCAGCCGGAAAATGGATTATCCCAGAATGAAGCGTTTTACGGATCATGTGGATGCCTGTGAGAGCTGCCGGGAGGAACTGGTGATCCAGTATCTGATCCGGGAGGGGCTGATTCATCTGGAGGAGGGCGATAGCTTTGACCTGCAGCGGGAGCTGCGGGAACGGATGGAGGAGGCACACCGGAAGATCCGGGTATATGAGGGAACTCTGCGTGTGGGTACTGTGTTTGAGGTACTGACTATGGCAGGGATTTTGGGTATTGTAGTTTGGATTCTGTTATAAGAGATTGTCGAGAGGGAAAACGGATGGCGGAAAAGCTGGTATTAATTGATGGTCACAGTATACTGAACAGGGCCTTTTATGGAGTGCCGGATCTAAGCAATACGAAGGGGCTGCATACCAATGCGATCTATGGTTTTCTGAATATTCTGTTTAAGATTCTGGAGGAAGAGCAGCCGGACTATCTGGCGGTGGCGTTTGATGTGCATGCTCCCACTTTCCGTCATCAGATGTATGAAGGATATAAGGGCACCCGTAAGCCCATGCCGGAGGAGCTGCGGGAGCAGGTGCCGGTGATGAAGGAGGTTCTGCAGGCCATGCATGTGGTGATTGTGGAGCAGGCGGGCTTAGAAGCGGATGATATCCTGGGTACTCTGG
This sequence comes from uncultured Acetatifactor sp., assembly GCA_944381545.1. Lineage (GTDB taxonomy): Bacteria > Bacillota > Clostridia > Lachnospirales > Lachnospiraceae > Acetatifactor. The sequence goes on from CALWLO010000006.1 coordinate 31,039, forward strand.
CAAAAAAGGCGGAGGCAGCAGGCATGGAGGTATCCCTGGTATCGGGTGACAGGGATCTGCTGCAGATTGCCACACAGCACATTAAGATTCGGATTCCCAAGACCAAAATGGGCCGGACGGAAATCGAGGATTATTATGCGGAGGATGTGAAAGCTCTCTATCAGGTGACGCCCCGGCAGTTCATTGAATTAAAGGCGCTGATGGGCGATACGGCGGATAATATCCCCGGCGTGCCCAAGGTAGGGGAGAAAACGGCGATTTCCTTAATGACGGAATATGGTTCCATTGACAATATCTATGCCCATCTGGAGGAGATCAGTAAGAAGAGTATTCGGGAATCCCTGGCGGAGAACCGGGAGCTGGCGGACTTAAGCCTGGCGCTGGCGACCATTAAGACGGACTGCGATCTGACGCTGGACTACGAGGCCGCCCGGGCGGAGGGGTATTATACCCCGGAGGCCTATAAGCTGTTCAAGCAGCTGGAGTTTAAAAATATGCTGGGCCGTTTTAAGCAGCAGGAGAATGACAGCAGCCAGGAGGAGCTCAAGGCGGGATTTCACCTTCTGAAAGAGAGCGGTCAGATGGTAAAAGAGCTGAAAAAACTGATCAAGAAACCCTCCCAGCCTGTGGGTCTGCTGGCGGTAGCCCAGGCCGGATGCCTGGCTGCGGTGGCTGTTTCCACCGTGGATAAGCAGAGCTATTTTTATTATACGGGAGATACTGCAGCAGAGGAGAACCGTCAGTTTTCCTTGTTTGAAGAGGTAAGGGAAGCGGATCCCCAGCTGCTGGAAGCGCTTCGGGAACTGACAGCTGTTTGCCCGATTTATACATTGGAAATCAAGAAGCAGTACGGATATTATGGCTGGGAGCAGAAGCCGGAGGATCAGCCCACCCGGGATTATTTTGACTGCATTATCGGCGCCTATCTGCTGAATCCTCTGAAAAACGATTATGACGGGGAAGCGGTTGCGGCGGAGCATCTGGGACTGAACATACCGGGATATAAAGAGTGCTTCGGTAAAAAAGGACTAACGGCTGCGGCGGCGGAAAATCTCCAGCTGCTGGCAGAATACTATCAGTATCAGGCTTATACGGCGCTTCAGGCCGGAGAAGTAATCCGCCGGAAGCTGGCGGAGGCCGGGATGCAGAAGCTGATGGAGGAGATGGAGATGCCCCTCTCCCTGGTGCTTTATGAGATGGAACAGGAGGGAGTGGCTGTGCGCCGGGATGAGCTGAAGCGCTACGGGGATGCGCTGGTGGCACGGATCGGGGAGCTGGAGGAAAGCATTCACCGGCAGGCCGGCTGCAGCTTTAATATCCATTCTCCCAAGCAGCTGGGGGAGATCCTCTTTGACCGGATGAAGCTGCCGGGAGGGAAGAAGACCAAGACCGGTTATTCCACAGCGGCGGATGTGCTGGAGAAGCTGGCGCCTGAGTACCCCATCATTGCAGATATTCTGGAATACAGGGGGCTGACCAAGCTCAAGAGCACCTATGCGGACGGGCTGGCGGAATATATTGACGGGAGCGGACGCATCCACACCAATTTCAATCAGACAATCACAGCAACTGGACGCATCAGCTCCACCGAGCCCAATCTGCAGAATATCCCCATGCGGATGGAGCTGGGAAGGCAGATCCGCAAAGTGTTTGTACCCGGAGAGGGCTGTGTGCTGATGGATGCGGACTATTCCCAGATCGAGCTGAGGGTGTTGGCTCATTTGTCCCAGGATGAGGAATTGATCCAAGCTTATCATATGGATCAGGATATTCACCGGATCACGGCGTCTAAGGTGTTTAAAACTCCCTTCGAGGAGGTATCGGATCTGCAGAGGCGCAATGCCAAGGCGGTAAATTTCGGGATTGTATACGGCATCAGCTCCTTTGGCCTGAGTCAGGATCTGAGCATCAGCAAAAAGGAAGCGGCGGAATATATCGAGCAGTATTTTGCCACCTATCCCAAGGTGAAAGCCTATTTGGACCAGCTGGTGGCACAGGCAAAGGAGAAGGGATATATCACCACGATGTACGGCAGGCGCAGGCCCATCCCCGAGCTGTCCTCCTCCAATTTCATGCAGCGTTCCTTCGGAGAGCGGGTAGCCATGAACAGCCCGATCCAGGGTACGGCGGCGGATATTATCAAGATTGCCATGATCCGGGTATGGAAGGGGCTGCGCCGGGCGGGGCTTTCCTCCAGGCTGATTCTGCAGGTACATGACGAGCTTGTCATTGAGACCCGTCTGGAAGAGACAGAGCAGGTGAGGCAGATCCTGGAGGAAAGTATGAAGCAGGCAGCCCGGCTGCGGGTGCCTCTGGAGGTGGATCTGCACACGGGAGAAAACTGGTATGAAGCCCATTAAAGCGTTCCGGGCAATACCCCGGAAAGGCAGATGCAGCGGAATATTAGGAAAAGGGGGAGGGCAGGATGCGGTTGATCGGAATTACCGGCGGTGTGGGCGCCGGAAAATCCTCCATATTGGAATATATCAGAGCACATTACCGCTGCCGGATCTATCTGGCGGACGAGGTGGCTCATGAAGTGAAAATGCCAGGGCAGCCCTGTTATGAGGCTTTGGTGGCGCTGCTGGGGCAGGAGATCCTGACGGAGAACGGAGAGATCCATAAGGGCAGGATGGCGGAGAAGATTTTTAGGGATGGGATCCTGCTGGAGCAGGTCAATGCCATCGTGCATCCGGCGGTGCAGGCGTATCTGCTGGAACAGATCAGAAAAGCACAGGAAGAAGGGTGGGCAGAGCTGTTTTTTATCGAGGCGGCGCTGCTGATCGAGTGTGGTTACCGGGAAATCGTGGATGAGATGTGGTACGTCCATGCCCGGGAGGAGGTACGTTACAGGCGCCTTAAGGAGGGCCGGGGCTATAGTGACGGGAAGATCGGGCAGATCATGAGCAGTCAGCTGACGGAAAGAGAGTTTCGGGCCGGCAGTGATTTTGTCATAGACAATAGCGGAACGCTGGAGGATAGCATCCGGCAGATCCGTAAAAAACTGGAGGGATATACATGGCAGCCTTAGAAGGAAAGGAATTGGTATTTGGACTGGATATCGGCACCAGAAGCATTGTCGGAACAGTGGGCTATAAGGACGGCAGCCGTTTTCATATTGTGGCACAGAGGGCAAAGGAGCATGAGACCCGTGCCATGCTGGACGGGCAGATTCATGATATCGGCAAGGTGGGGGCTACCATCGCCGAAGTAAAGAGTATGCTGGAACAGGATCTGGGCCGGAGGCTGACCCAGGTATGTATTGCGGCAGCAGGGCGTGTGCTGCGGACAGTGACTACCTCCGTGGAATATACCTATGGTATGGAAAAGGAGATTACCAACGAGGATATCTATGCGCTGGATACCATGGGCGTGGAACAGGCTTACGAAGAATTTACCAAAAATAACGATACGGATATACAGTTTTACTGTGTGGGCTATACGGCCATGCGCTATTATCTGAATGGGTATCCCATAGGAAATCTGGAAGGACATAAGGCCAGAACCACCGGAGTGGATCTGATCGCCACTTTTCTGCCGGATGATGTGGTGGATGGCCTTTACAAGGCTGTGGAGGCAGCAGGCCTGCAGGTAGCCAACCTGACATTGGAGCCCATTGCGGCGATCCAGGTTGCGATCCCCGAGAAATTCCGTATGCTGAATCTGGCGCTGGTGGATGTGGGAGCCGGCACCAGCGATATTTCCATTACTAAGGAGGGCACGATCACCGCATACGGAATGATTCCTGTGGCGGGAGACAGCCTGACGGAGATTCTGGCGCAGCATTGCCTGGTGGATTTTGAGACGGCGGAACGGATCAAGCGCAGGCTTGGTACGGATGAAAAAATAGAGTATACGGATATTCTGGGGCTTCCCCAGACCATCACCTCCCAGGAGGCTATGGAGCTTCTCCAGGAAAATATTGGCAGGATGACTCAGGAAGTGGCGGACTGTATTCGGGAGCTTAACGGGGATAAGCCGGTCAGTGCAGTATTTGTAGTAGGGGGCGGCGGCATGATCCCCGGTTATACCCAGGCGCTGGCGGAAAAGCTGGGGATTGCCGGAGAGCGTGTGGCAATCCGGGGCGAGGAAGTGATGCAGACGATCAGCTTCGATGTGGAAAATGCCCGAAAGGACTCCCTGATGGTGACTCCCATCGGCATCTGCTTGAGCTATTATGAACAGAGCAATAACTTTATCTTTGTGGGCTTTAATGACCAGCGGATAAAGCTTTATGACAACGGCAGGCTGTCCGTGGTGGATGCCGCTATTGCCGCAGGCTTTCCCAATGAGAATTTATTTCCCAGGCGGGGCAACCCGGTGGAGTATACGGTGGAGGGCAAGAGCCGTATGGCCAGGGGAGAGATGGGCGAGGCGGCAGTGATCACGGTAAACGGGCAGGAGGCAGATATCCATACCCGCATCCAGAACGGGGATAAGGTGGTGCTGGTGCCGTCTACTGCAGGAGAGGCGGCCCATCCTCTGCTGGAAAAGCTGCCGGAAATGGCGCAGCAGCTACATATTACCGTAAACGGGGTTCAGGTGGTGCTGCCGAAGCTGGCTTATGTAAACGGAACGCAGCAGCCGGGCTTCTATGAGATCCGAAACGGGGACGAGATCCAGATTCGGAATTGGTACACGGTGGAGCAGGTGGCTCAGTATGCGGATATGCCGCTTGGGGGAGGTATTTTTGTCAATGATACCCCAGCAAAGGCAGATACCGGAGTATATGGGGGCTTCAGCGTGAGGTTTGCAGAAGACGGCGGCGAAGAAGCCGGAATGTCCCAGGATTCGGAAGAAGCCGTGGAAGATGCAGGGCAAACCCTGAACCTGGAATCGGAAGTGGCGGCAGCGGAGACAGGCCGGGAGCGGTCTGCGGCAGGAACAGAGGAGCATACCCAAACACAGTCTGTAACAGAGAGCGGTGCAAAGGAGCAGAGTCCTGCAGAGGCTGCGGATGGAGAACTGCAGGTGGTAGTCAACCAGCAGCCGGTGACCCTGCAGGGCAAGAGCGCCTATGTATTTGTGGATGTATTTGACTATATTGATTTTAACCTGGGAGATTCCCGGGGCAGAAGCATTGTGACGCTGTTAAACGGCCGTCCGGCACAGTATATGGAGCCCCTGCATCGGGGCGATGTCATCCATATTTACTGGCAGAGCCGGTAAGGACAGGCGGAAATTGACAGAACAGGAATGACGGAAGGAGAAGGAGAGAAATCTCCGAAAGCTAGAAAGATGAGAATGTGCAGTATTGCAAGTGGGAGCAGCGGCAACTGTATCTATGTGGGTTCAGATTCCACGCACTTGCTGGTTGACGTGGGGATCAGCGGAAAAAGGACGGAAAGCGGACTGGAGAGTCTGGGGATCAGCGGTAAGGATTTGGATGGCATCCTGATCACTCATGAGCATGCGGATCATATCAGCGGTCTCGGCGTGCTGGCCCGGAAATATGAGTTGCCGCTGTATGCCACAAGAGGAACCATAGAAGCGATCCGGCAGATGAACAATATGGGAAAAATAGATGAGGAACTGTGGGTGGAGGTGCAGGCGGACCAGCGTTTTACCATCAAGGATCTGACGGTGAATCCTATGCGGATCAGCCACGATGCCGCCCAGCCCGTGGGATACCGGATCAGCTACGGCAGCAAAAGGGCCGCTGTCTGTACGGATCTGGGAGCCTATGACGACTATACGGTAGAGTGCCTGAAAGGACTGGATGCGATTCTGATTGAAGCCAATCATGATGTAAACATGCTGCAGGTGGGGCCCTATCCCTACTATCTGAAGCAGCGGATCTTAGGCAGCAGGGGACATCTGTCCAATGAGAATTCCGGCAGGCTCTTAAGCCGGATTCTCCATGATCATCTGAAATACATCTTCCTGGGGCATTTGAGCAAGGAAAATAATCTTCCGGAGCTGGCCTACGAAGCGGTGCGTATGGAGATCACACTGGGGAACAATCCTTATAAGGCGGAAGATTTTCGGATCCAGGTGGCCAAACGCAGCGAGGTATCCCCTGTGATGGAGATATAGAATTTGAAACAGCACACAATGAAAAATCAGAGATTTTTCACGTTTCTATTTGAGCAGTATCGCAAGCAGGGCTTGCGATATGCATGGGG
>CALWLO010000007.1 GCA_944381545.1 uncultured Acetatifactor sp.
TAACAGCTGCGCCCACACCATTCGCAGAGCTGACAGAAAGGGAGTATGACAATGAATCATATGATGGGAAAAGCCAGCATTCAACTGGAAAATAAGGTATATATTTTAAATAGCGCCAGTATTGTGGGTAAAAAGGAGGGAGAAGGTCCCCTGGGAGATTTGTTTGATATGGTTGGGGAGAACGATCTTTTCGGCTGTAATACCTGGGAGGAAGCGGAAAGCAATCTGCAGAAGGATGCCATCTATATGGCGCTGGGCAAGGCCGGAAAGAAGGCGGAGGATATCCGGTATCTGTTTGCAGGGGATCTGCTGGGTCAGTCCATTGCCACTTCCTTTGGCATAGCTTCCTATCAGATTCCGCTGCTGGGCGTCTACGGCGCCTGCTCTACCTGCGGGGAATCCCTGACGCTGGGAGCAATGACAGTATCTGCCGGGTATGCGGACTATGTGGCCTGCGTGACCTCCAGCCATTATGCCAGTGCGGAAAAGGAGTTCCGTTTCCCTCTGGAGTATGGGAACCAGAGGCCTTTATCGGCCAGCTGGACGGTAACCGGCAGCGGTGCGTTTATTTTGGGAAAAGAGCAGGAAAAAGGCCCCCAGGGGCAGCAGCCCCGGGCGGTAATTACCGGTATGACCGTGGGCAGGATTGTGGATTATGGGTTGAAGGATTCTATGAATATGGGAGCTTGCATGGCGCCTGCAGCGGCGGATACCCTGGCGCAGCATTTCCAGGACTTTAACGTGATGCCGGAGGAATATGACCGGATTATCACCGGGGATCTGGGCAGTGTGGGGCAGACAGTTCTGTTGGATCTTCTGCGGGATAAGGGCTATGATATTGCGGGGCAGCATATGGATTGCGGGTTGGAGATCTTTGACGCTCAGACCCAGGATACCCATGCGGGGGGCAGTGGATGCGGCTGCAGCGCAGTAACCCTTTCTGCCTATATTCTGAAACAGCTGGAGGAACATCAATGGAAAAAGGTACTGTTCATGCCCACCGGTGCATTGCTGAGCAAAACCAGCTTCAATGAAGGGAAAAGCGTGCCCGGCATTGCTCACGCTTTGGTGCTGGAGGCTCTTTGACGCCGCAAATATTACAAAAAGCTTAAGATTCATTAAGTTTTTTGAATATACCTTGCATTGCCCCAATTTTTTTAGTACAATGCTTTGGAAAGAACAAGGAAGGCGGCGGAAGCAATGCGAAGTATGGAATTTAAGATGGAAAGGCAGGGGCTGCTGGAGGTGGGACAGGAAGTGACCATTACGGAGGGACTTCTGCCCAGTAATTATTATTATACCATTGATCCGTCTCTGGCAATGTCGGGAAACATTCCGTTCCGCTATCGGTTAAAGTCCCGGAAAGGGAGAGTTGTGGATATTCAGGAGAATGCCCGGGGCTTCTATGTAACGGCAGAGTTTGACGAGCCGGAAGTAGATATGACGAAATAAAAGAGGCAATGTCATGAAAGATAATATTGTTTTGATCGGTATGCCGGGCGCTGGCAAGAGCACTGTAGGAGTGGTGCTGGCCAAGCGCCTGGGTTATCGTTTTATTGATTCGGATCTGGTGATTCAGGAGCAGGAGGGAAGGCTTCTGCACGAACTGATAGAGGAGTACGGCGTGGAAGGGTTTTGGAAGATCGAAAGTGCTGTCAATGCCGGGCTGGATGTACATAACAGCGTGATTGCCACTGGCGGCAGCGTGGTCTATGAGCCGGAGGCGATGGCGCATCTGGGGCAGATCGGTACCATCGTCTATCTGCGGCTGCCCCTTGAGGAGATTGGAGAGCGTCTGGGAGATCTGGATGCCAGAGGAGTAACGCTGCGTCCGGGACAGGATCTGGCGGCGCTTTATCAGGAACGCAGGCCCCTGTATGAAAAGTATGCCCAGGAGACAGTGGACTGCAGCGGTAAGATGCTGCGCAGTATTGTACATGAGATTCATGAGCTGTATCGAAGCCGTCAGGAATAGATTCGCAGAATACCGCAGATACTACCTTCATCTGTAGAATATACAGGAAGGAGTGAAGCGTATGGACTATATCAATGCTTTTTGGGTAGGCGGACTGATCTGTGCTCTGGTGCAGATCCTGATGGAGAAGACCAAGATGATGCCGGGGCGGATCATGGTGCTGCTGGTGGTGCTGGGGGCATGTATCAGCGTATTTGGCTGGTATGAGCCTTTTCAGGAGTTTGCGGGTGCAGGAGCCAGTGTGCCTTTGCTTGGCTTTGGAAATGCGCTGATGAAGGGTGTCAAGGAAGCGGTGGATCAGCAGGGGCTGCTGGGGCTTTGGGCAGGGGGCTTTAAGGCTGGGGCGGTAGGCACCTCTGCCGCACTGATTTTTGGCTATCTGGCAAGCCTGGTCTTTAATTCCAAAACCAAGTCATAGAGATTGTACCGGATGACGGACTCTGGGAATACGCAGGAATTAAAAGACGGAAAAACAAAGGATGAAGAAAAAATGATTGTGAGTTGGTTGATTTATGCGGGAATCCTGATTTATATGGAGACAGTGTTTCATCTGGGCTGCTTTGGCATGGTAAGTGCTAATCCGGTCTTTACTGTGGGACTCATCTCATTCATTGCGGCGCTGCAGGCCCTGATCAGCGGCAGCGTGCGGAGACGACACAAAAATAAAGCTTTTTGGATCATGACCCTTTTGGAATATCTGATCTTTTCCGTACAGACGGTGTATTTTCGTATTTTCCAGCAGCCGCTGCAGTTCAAGGCGATGCTGCTGGGAGGCCGGGATGCCCTGACCAATTACTGGCGGGAAGCGTTGACAGGGCTGATGCATGCTCTTCCCCTGCTCCTGCTGCTGTTTCTTCCGATGGCGGCAGTGGCGCTCTGGCGTCATCTGACCACATGGGATCTGCCCCATTTATCCTCCATTAAGAAGCTGCGGCTGGGATTATTGGCAGGTGTTGCGTTGATTTACAGTATCTGTGTCATAGAGATCGGGCACATGCTGGATACCTTATATGCGGAGGAATATTTGGAATTCTATGACCCCATGACGGTGATGCGGAATATGGGCGTTATCGCTATGGTGCAGCGGGACGGCGCCTATGAGCTGGGAGAATTGCTTTCCCCTCTGTGGGATGGCGTACAGGACGCTCTTCCCCCTGGGCAGGAGTCGGAGGGGCTGCTGGCGGAGAAAGACGAAGAAAAGCCTATTTCTGGTCAGAATCTGTCAGATGTCAGCCAGGAAGATGCTGCTGCGGGGCAGCAGACTCCGGGAACGGGAGCTGGAGAGGGAGATGCCGGGCAGGAGCCGCAGGAAACGCCCGAGCCGGTTTTGGATACCTCCCCCCATGTGTGGACGCTGGACATGGACAAGCTGTCACAACTGTCCCAGACCAATAAGGAGACGCAATGGCTGGCCGAGTATCTGCAGGAGGTTACCCCTACTAACCGCAACGAATATACCGGTATGTTTCAGGGCTATAATCTGATCTTTCTGACCGCTGAGGGCTTTTCTACCTATGCGATCCGGGAAGATCTGACCCCTACCCTGTATAAGCTGGCCAATTCAGGCTTTGTGTTTACCAACTACTATGTTCCCCTGTGGCAGACCAGTACCAGCGACGGGGAATATGTGAATATGACCGGACTGATTCCGGACGGACAGTTCAGCCTGCGCAAAAGTGCAGATCTGGATATGCCCTTTACTCTGCCCCGGTTTTTTGCGGCGGAAGGAGTCTATAACTGGGCCTACCATAACAATAGCCTGTCCTATTATGAACGCTACCGTACCCATCCCAACCTGGGATATGATTTCAAGGCGGCTAAGCTGGGAGATCTGACTGAGGAAGAATGGGGAAGTCAGATCTTCTATATGGAGCATCCGAATGCATGGCCTGCCTCGGACTATGAGATGATGCTGGGGACGGTACCGGAATATGTGAATGTAGATCGTTTTGATGTGTATTATATGACGGTTTCCGGTCATATGAATTACAGCTTTTCGGGCAATCAGATGTCCAACTGGAATCGGGATGCCGTGGAGAATCTGGATATGTCGGAGAATGCCCGGGCTTATCTGGCCTGTCATATTGAACTGGATAAAGCCATGGCCAGTCTGCTGGAGCAGCTGGAGACGGCCGGACAGCTGGAAAACACGGTGATCTGTCTCAGCGCAGACCATTATCCCTATGGTATGACCCAGGAGCAGTATGAGGAACTGGCAGGTAAGGATTTATCCCAGGATATGGATACCTACCGCAACAGTCTGATCCTTTGGAATGCAGGGATGGAGGAGACGGTGGTGGTGGATAAGGTGTGCGGGGCCATGGATCTGCTGCCCACATTGCTGAATTTGTTTGGATTTGATTATGATGCCCGGATGTATGCGGGGAGGGATATTTTCTCCGATCAGGAGGGGCTGGTGATCTTCAATGACCGGAGCTTTGTGTCGGACACAGTAGCCTACAGCCGGAAAGCCAATACAACTACCTGGAAGACGGAGCTTACCCAGGAGGAGCAGGAGGCTTATATGGAGGCGGCCAAACAGGATGTGAAGGACCGCTATCAGTTCAGCGCCTATATTCTGCGTAATGACTACTATCATGTGATCCGCCAGTGCTTGGATGAGGAGAAGACTGCCGAGAATCCTGAAAAACCGGCTCAGGCGGTATTGCCCATGCCTACCCAGGCGCCGGAGGAGACCGGGCAGGAAACGGACTCACAGACTTCGGAGCAGCAGGCGGCAGAGTAACAAGAGGGCTGATAGAGTAAGAGTTTTTCGGAGCTACAGAATTTCGAAGAGAATATTTTTGCGGGACAAATACCCTGTCAGGGCCTTGTCCCAGATGATTTCAGGCTCTTTGTTCATCACAAAGGTATGATAAGCGGTGCCCGTTGTCAGGACGGCATGGGAACCATCGTATCTGACGGTGAGCACAAGAGCCTTAATCTGTTCGGCGGGCATGCTGCAGCCGTTGGCGGCTATGAGCTTTCCCACCAGCTCCGGCTTCAGATGCAGCACGAATTTGAAATATAAAGGAGTACGGGTTCCCCTGATCAGCTGGAACAGCAGTCCTTTCATCTCCTGCCAGGTGGCGAAATCATAGGGACAGATATCGGAGCGTTCCCGTTCCTCAGGTGTGTAAAAATCTTTATTCACATGGCCGTCTATGGTATAGGTGTGGGCAGTAGAAACGGCGGCTTCAGCCAGCAGAAAGGGGTCAAAACAGTCCCCGGTCAGCAGCTGTGCCATAAAGCCCTTCGTATTGGTAATCTGTAATGCCAGCATAAAAGCTTCCTTTCCTGATTTATTGATCTGACAGCTTTTCCTGAATATAAGCAATATATTTCTGAAATTTTCTCCCCACTGAAAAGGAAGCGCCGTCTGTCATCGTGACCTTCAGCAGGCTGCGGGAAGTGACATGTCTGGCATTGAGGATCAGCTTTCGGGAGGGATTCACAAAGGTTTCGTGCTTTTCCCACTGTCCGTACAAATTTTCAATACTGGTAGTCATCAGCGCCCTGCGCTGTCCGGTCAGGGTCACGGTCACATGTCTGCTGCCCTGGGCCGCAGCGTAGAGGATCTCTGCCTCCGTCACATAGAGCGTTTCCTTTTCCAGGCGAAGCTCAAGCAAAGGCGCAGCATTCTGTTTATGCTCTGCCGCATGAGTAATGGCCTGGGCCAGCTCCGAAACACGGATCGCCTTATCAATAAAAAATACATTTTCGGGAAAAGGATACTGCCGATAATTGATGCGGGAACAGCATAGATAGATGGGGGCTTTCACACCGGCCGAGAGCAGCCGGGCCACGATATCCTGCACAGTGATGCCATCCGTCTGGCAGATATCCAGAAAAAAAATGTCGTACTGCATGGGATTGTGAAGCAGGGCGGAAGCATTGCCGAAAGAGTCCGTGTAGAGCAGCCCGTCCACCCGGCTGCGCCTGTCCGATTCTCTGGACAGAAGACGTTCCATCTGCTTACGGTCTGCCACATTGTCATCACATACTGCTACATGCATATCCATGGTATTGATCAGCTCCCTTTGTTGTTCCTGCTTCGGTTGCCGCTTTCGGCCCGGTTTTCCATATTGTTGAATTTATTTTAACACAATCCAAAGTATCAGCGCAAGCTCCATAAAAAAAATGATAGGCATGCCCCAGACAAAATACCAGTGCCTGGTTTTGTGGCGGAAAAGCTGCATCCCCAGGATGGAGCCAAGGCTGCCGCCCAGGAGGGCGATCAGAAAGAGAGTAGCTTCGGGAATGCGCCATTGGTGCCGGATCGCCCTTTTTTTGTCCAACCTCATACTGATCAGGCCGGCGATATTGATACCGATCAGGTATCCGATGATTAAATAAATGATTCTCATGATATTTCCATTTCTAATGTATTTTCCGTGCGTCACGGACGCAGTGTGAATGATCCTGTGTATCATGAATCATAAGCAAAAAGAGAGGAGCCGAAGAAGCCATGCGGCCTTCGGTTCCTCCGGGCAGGATCGTACTATTTTTTGCAAAGCTTTACTGCTTATCGGCTTCCTGCATCTTCATGGCGCGAACCTTCAGGGACAGGCCGAAGAGATTGATGAAGCCCTCTGCGTCATGGTGGTCATACAGATCGCCGGTGGTAAAGGAGGCGATGCTCTCATTGTAAAGGGAGTAAGGGGAAGTAGTTCCGGCCTTGATAATATTGCCCTTGTACAGCTTGAACTTCACTTCGCCGGTGACATATTCCTGGGTCTTCTCGATGAAAGCCTGCTCTGCTTCCCGCAGGGGGGTAAACCATTTGCCCTCGTATACCAGGCTGGCAAAGCGGCTGCCCATTTCCTTCTTAAAGGCGTAGGTGTCGCGGTCCAGGATCAGCTCCTCTAACTGCTGATGCGCTTCCATCAGGATGGTGCCGCCGGGAGTCTCATACACGCCTCTGGACTTCATGCCTACCACACGATTCTCCACAATATCCACGATGCCGATGCCGTGCTTGCCGCCCAGCTCATTTAACTTGCGGATGATATCGGATACCTTCATTTTTTCTCCGTTCACAGAGGTGGGTATGCCCTTTTCAAAGGTCATAGTCACATACTCGCCCTGCTCGGGAGCCTTCTCGGGGGTGGTGCCCAGCACCAGCAAATGCTCGTAATTAGGCTCATTGGCAGGATCCTCCAGCTCCAGGCCCTCATGGCTGATATGCCAGATATTGCGGTCGCGGCTGTAGGAGGAATCTGCGGAGAAGGGCAGATTGATGCCGTGCGCCCTGCAGTATTCGATCTCGGACTCGCGGGAATCCATGTTCCACTTATCGCTTCTCCAGGCTGCGATGATCTGGATATCAGGAGCCAGCGCCTTGATGCCCAGCTCAAAACGGATCTGGTCATTGCCCTTCCCGGTAGCGCCGTGGCAGATGGCTACAGCGCCTTCCTTGCGGGCGATCTCTACCAGCTTTTTGGCGATCAGAGGCCTTGCCATGGAGGTGCCCAGCAGATACTTGTTCTCATACACGGCATGGGCCTGCACACAGGGCACGATGTATTCGTCGCAGAATTCGTCGATCACATCCAGGATGTACAGCTTCTCGGCACCGCAGGATTTTGCTCTCTCCTCCAGACCGTCCAGCTCCTCTGCCTGCCCGCAGTCAATACATACGCAGATGACTTCGTAATCGTAATTCTCCTTCAGCCAGGGAATAATGGCGGTGGTATCCAGACCGCCGGAGTACGCTAAAACTACTTTTTCTTTCATGTCTTTATCCTTACCTTTCCTTATAATGAATGCATCAGTTATGTACGCTAGTGATACTATATACCATTTTTCACCGGATTGCAAGCATTAAAATTGCATAAAAAGAAAAAATTTGTGGAATAAAACGTGTAAAATATGCATGTATATGCATAAAAATATAATTAACAGAATAAATATTCAAAAAAGCCTTGACGTTATTCATTTTCTGTGCCATGATAGTCTGTGTTACGGAAACAGTTGTTTTTTCGCAGAAAATAGAGTATGATGGCAGGAGAGATAAAGGCATTTGTCTGGTTTGTATGCCCGCAGGAGCGGGAGAATAGGAGTTGTGATGATAAAAGCAGGAATAATCGGAGCCACCGGATATGCGGGCGGAGAGCTGGTGCGTATTCTGATGGGACATAAGAATGTGGAGATTCAGTGGTATGGCTCCAGAAGCTACATAGATAAGAAGTATTACCAGGTATACCAGAACATGTTTCAGATTGTGGAGGATGTGTGCCGGGACGACAATCTGGAAGAGCTGGCTCAGCAGGTGGATGTGATCTTTACCGCTACACCCCAGGGCTTTCTGGCAGGACTTCTGACTGAGGAGCTTCTTCAGAAAGTAAAAATCGTGGATCTGTCTGCGGACTACCGGATCAAGGATGTATCCGTGTATGAGAAATGGTATAAGATCGAGCATAAATCCCCCCAGTTTATCGGGGAGGCAGTGTATGGCCTGTGCGAGATCAACAGGGATCAGATCAGCAGTAAGACCAGACTGATTGCCAATCCGGGCTGCTATACCACCTGTTCCATTCTGACAGCATACCCATTGGTAAAGGAGGGCCTGATTGAATTGGATACCCTGATCGTGGATGCCAAGTCCGGCACCTCCGGAGCAGGAAGGGGGGCCAAGGTGCCCAATCTGTACTGTGAAGTGAATGAGAATATCAAGGCTTACGGTGTGGCCAGCCACAGACATACGCCGGAAATCGAGGAGCAGCTGGGTTATGCGGCAGGACAGCAGCTGGTGATTAATTTCACGCCTCATCTGGTGCCCATGAACCGGGGAATCTTGGTGACGGAGTATGCCGGACTGAAGAGAAAGGCGGACGGCAGTCTGCCCGCCTACGAGGAGATCAAGGCGGTGTATGATAAATACTATGCCCGGGAGAAGTTTGTCCGGGTGCTGGAGCAGGGAGTCTGCCCCGAGACCAAGTGGGTGGAGGGCAGCAACTATGTGGATGTGAATTTTATGATTGACGAGCGTACCGGACGGATCATTATGATGGGGGCGCTGGATAATCTGGTTAAGGGCGCAGCAGGTCAGGCAGTGCAGAACATGAATCTGCTTTTTGGCCTGCCTGAGAGCGAGGGGCTGGAGCTGTTGCCCTGTTTCCCGTAGAGAATAGGGATGCGTTCATGCAAGCATGCCCGCTTGGCTCGTTGCTCGCAGGAATAAAGAAAACAGAAAAGGAAAGTAACAGAAAATGCAGGAAAAAACTTTTACCATACGAACCATGACCATAGAGGACTATCAGGGCCTTCATGATCTGTGGATGACCATTAAGGGCTTTGGTATCCGCAGTATTGACGATTCCCGGATTGGTGTGGAGCGTTTTTTAAGAAGAAACCCTACCACCAGCGTAGTGGCGGCGGCGCAGGACGGCTCCATTGTAGGCGGTATCCTCTGCGGTCATGACGGCAGGAGAGGGTGTCTGTATCATGTATGTGTGCGGGAGGATTACCGGCGGATGGGTATTGGTAAGGCTATGGTAGTGCATTGTATGAATGCGCTGAAGGCGGAGGAGATCAACAAAGTGAGTCTGATTGCCTTTACCCGTAATGATGTGGGTAATGCTTTCTGGAATACCATCGGCTGGACCCGGCGGCTGGACTTAAATTATTATGATTTTACCTTAAATGAGGCCAATATCACGGCATTTAATCAGTAGAACGGAAATCAAAAGGAAAAGAGGAAAAAGGATGAAACAGATCGAAGGCGGCGTGACCGCAGCGAAGGGCTTTGAGGCAGCAGGCGTGGAGGCAGCGGTAAAATATCAGAACAGAAAGGATATGGCGCTGATTTACAGTACCGCTCCCTGTCAGGCTGCAGGCACCTTTACCAGCAATTTGGTTAAGGCAGCTCCCGTACAGTGGGATCAGAGGGTGGTGGCAGAATCCCCCTTTGTCCAGGCGGTGGTGGCAAACTCCGGTATTGCCAATGCCTGCACGGGACAGGCCGGCATGGATTGCTGCCGGGCCGAGGCAGAGCATGCCGGGAAGAAGCTGGGGATTCCCGCAGAGTCCGTGCTGTTAGCTTCCACAGGGGTGATCGGTATGGGCATGCCGGTGGATAGGCTCTGCGCCGGGATTGACAAGCTGGCGGCAGCCAAGGCTCACAGCCTGGAGGCGGGGCTGGCGGCGGCCCAGGCGATTATGACCACGGATACGGTTTCCAAGGAAATTGCCCTGCGGATACAGATTACCGGTAAGACGGTAACCATCGGCGGTATGTGCAAGGGCTCCGGCATGATCCATCCCAATATGTGTACCATGCTGGCTTTCGTGACTACGGATGTGAAGATTTCCAAGGAAATGCTGCAGCGGGCAGTCAGTGCTACGGTGGTGGATTCCTTTAATATGATCTCGGTGGATGGGGATACCTCCACCAATGATACCCTGCTGGTGCTGGCCAATGGCGAGGCGGGCAATGAGGAGATCCAAGGCGAGGGGGAGGATTATGACACCTTCTGTCAGGCGCTGGATTATATCACAACCTATCTCGCCAGGAAAATGGCCGGTGACGGAGAAGGAGCCACCTGTCTGTTTGAAGCGAAAGTGGTGGGAGCGGATACGAAGGAACATGCCCGCATACTGGCAAAGTCCGTGATCTGTTCTTCCTTAAGCAAGGCGGCGATCTATGGACATGACTGCAACTTCGGCCGGTTCCTGTGCGCTCTGGGCTATAGCGGCGTCAGCTTTGATCCCGATAAGGTGGATCTGTGCTTTCAGAGCCGGGAAGGAAGGGTGGAGGTATACAGCCAGGGGACTCCTCTTACCTACAGCGAGGAGGAAGCGACAAAGGTGCTTTCCGCTCCCGAGGTTACTGTGGTGGCAGATATGCATATGGGCGAAGCCGAGGCTACAGCCTGGGGCTGCGATCTGAGCTATGATTATGTAAAAATCAATGCGGATTACCGTTCCTAGTATAAATGGAAAACAGGAGAATATATATGAGCAAATTGATGATTTCAGATGCCGTACGTTATATCGGCTGCGATGACCATGACCTTGATCTGTTTGAGAGCCAGTATAGGATACTAAACGGAGTGTCCTATAACTCCTATCTGATTGTGGATGAGAAGATTGCCATTATGGATACGGTGGATGCCAGAGCCGGGATGGACTGGTTTGCCAATCTGGAGCAGGAGCTTAACGGACGGGAGCCGGACTATCTGGTGGTGTCCCATCTAGAGCCGGATCACGCCTCCAATATTCAGAAGGTATGTGAAAAATACCCTGATCTGCAGGTGGTGGGGAATGCCAAGACCTTCGGCATGCTGCCCCAGTTTTTCTCCATGGACTTCAGCGGACGCAAGGTGGAGGTCAAGGAGGGGGATACCCTGGAACTGGGCGGACACACCCTGACTTTCTACATGGCCCCCATGGTTCACTGGCCGGAGGTTATGGTAACTTATGAAAAGACAGAGAAGATTCTTTTTACTGCAGACGGCTTCGGCAAATTCGGCACGTTGGATACCCAGGAGGAGTGGGATGACGAGGCACGCCGTTATTTTATCAACATTGTTGGAAAATACGGGATGCCGGTGCAGACACTGTTAAAGAAGGCAGCGGCACTGGATATTCGGACCATCTGCCCCTTACATGGGCCTGTTCTTAAGGAGAATCTGGGGCATTATCTGGAGAAATACCAGATCTGGTCAAGCTATCGCCCGGAGGAGGAGGGTGTGGTCATTGCCTATGCTTCGATTCACGGGAATACGGCTGCGGCAGCCCGGAAGCTGGCGGCGCTGCTGGAGGAAAAGGGACAGAAGGTATCGGTATTTGACCTGGCAAGGGATGATATGGCGGAGGCTGTGGCAGACGCTTTCCGCTATGACCGGCTGGTGCTGGCGGCGGCTACCTACGACGGCGGACTATTCCCCTGCATGGCGGATTTCCTGTACCATCTGAAAATGAAAAATTATCAGAAGAGAACCATAGGCATCATGGAAAACGGTTCCTGGGCGCCCATGGCCGCCAAGCTGATGAAGGAATATGCGGAAGGCTTTAAGGACTGCGTGCCGGCAGAGCCAGTGGTGACGATCCGCTCCACTCTGAATGCAGCCAGTCAGGCACAGCTGGAGCAGCTGGCAGAGGCGCTGACAGAGAAATATTGACACATGGAAAGGAATCAATTATCATGGAAAACGATATGGAACAGGTAATGCACAAGGCGGAGACCCTGATCGAAGCATTGCCTTATATTCAGAAATTTAACCGGAAAATCATCGTTGTGAAATACGGCGGCAGCGCCATGAGCAACGAGGAGCTGCAGAAGAACGTCATTAAGGATGTGACCCTGCTGAAGCTGGTTGGCTTTAAGCCCATCATCGTGCACGGCGGCGGCAAGGAGATCAGCCGCTGGGTCGGCAAGGTGGGCAAGGAGGCGCAGTTTATTAACGGTCTGCGTGTTACCGATGAGGAGACCATGGAGATCGCCGAGATGGTGCTGGGCAAGGTGAGCAAGAATCTGGTGACCATGGTGCAGGAGCTGGGCGTCAAGGCAGTGGGGATCAGCGGCAAGGACGGCGGCCTGCTTACTGTGGAGAAGAAATATGCAGACGGCCAGGATATTGGCTTTGTGGGCAATATTACCGAAGTAAATCCCAAGGTGCTCTATGATCTGCTGGAGAAGGATTTCCTGCCTATCGTAGCGCCTATCGGCCTGGACGAACAGTTTCGGACTTATAATATCAATGCGGATGATGCCGCCTGTGCCATTGCCAAGGCTGTAGGCGCAGACAAGCTGGTATTCCTGACGGATATCGAAGGTCTGTATAAGGACATTCACGATAAGTCCAGCTTTATCTCCCGGCTGTCCGCATCCGAGGCGGAGGAACTGATCAGTGGAGGCTTCATCGGCGGCGGTATGCTGCCCAAGCTGTCTAACTGTACCTCTGCCATCAAGAACGGCGTAAACCGGGTACATATTCTGGATGGCCGGGTGCCCCACAGCCTGCTGCTGGAGATCTTTACCAACAAGGGTGTGGGTACGGCAATTATCAATGACGAGGAGATCGGAGGTATGCCCCAATGATGAAGGAATATATTGATGAGGCGGAGAAAGCGCTGCTCCATACCTATAACCGCTATCAGGTGGTGCTGGATAAAGGGGACGGCGTATACCTCTATGATATGGAGGGAAAGCGCTATCTGGACTTTGTATCCGGTATTGCGGTATTCGCCCTGGGCTATAATAACAAGGCTTATAACGATGCCCTGAAAGCCCAGATTGACAAGCTGATCCACACCTCCAATTATTACTATAATGTGCCGGCCATTGAAGCGGCCAAAAAGATCAAGGCAGTGTCGGGCATGGATCGCGTCTTCTTCACCAATTCCGGTGCGGAGGCTATCGAGGGAGCGATCAAGGCAGCCCGGAAGTATGCTTATTTAAAGGACGGCTGTAAGGATCATGAGATCATTGCCATGGAGCATTCCTTTCACGGCAGAACCATGGGAGCCCTGTCGGTAACGGGCAATCCCAAATACCGGGAGCCATTTGAGCCGATGATCGGCAATATCCGGTTTGCGTCGCTGAATGATTATGACAGTGTGCTTGCCCAGGTAAATGATAAGACCTGCGCCATTATCTTAGAGACTGTTCAGGGGGAGGGCGGCATCTATCCTGCAGAGGAGGATTTTTTAAAGAAGCTGCGCAGGCTCTGTGACGAGCGGGATATTCTGCTGATCCTGGACGAAATCCAGTGCGGCATGGGCCGGACCGGCTATATGTATGCATGGCAGCGCTTTGGCGTAAAGCCGGATATTATGACCACGGCCAAGGCGCTGGGCTGCGGCGTGCCGGTGGGCGCTTTCCTGATGACGGAGAAAGTGGCGCAGCACTCTCTGGCAGCCGGAGATCACGGCACTACCTATGGAGGAAATCCGCTGGCTGCGGCAGCCATCTGCAAGGTGCTGGAGCTGTATGAGGAGCAGAAGGTGCTGGAGAATGTGCGGGAGGTAGGCCCCTATCTGGCTGAACGTCTGGAGGAGCTGACCCGGAAATATGACTGCATCGAGACACACCGCGGGGTGGGACTGCTCCAGGGGCTGGTGTTTCAGCAGCCTGTGGGAGAGATCATAGCAAGAGCGCTGGAAAAAGGGCTGATCCTGATTAATGCAGGCGCCAATATCATCCGTTTTGTTCCTGCGCTGATTATCAGCAAAGCGGACGTGGATGCGATGATAGGGATACTGGATACCTGTATTTATTAGTAACAGCAGTTACGTTTATTAAGGCAGTATCGCAAGCAAAGCTTGCGATATGTATGGAGATGAATATGCATATTTCAAAAAGAATTATTGCTGTGCTGCTGACGGGGCTGCTGACGGCAGGGCTTTTGGCCGGCAGCCGGATTGTCAGTGATGAGCAGGCGGAGAATCCTCTGTCATTTTTCAACCATAAGGAGACGATCCATTTCTGGTATGGAGATGAGGCGCTGACAGATTATGTGAACAGTGCGGCGGTAGCCTTTGGAGAAGCCAACAATGTACGGGTATTTCCGCAGTATGTGGCGGAGAGTGACTATCTGGAGGCGCTGAGCAGGGCGAGCCTGCTTACAGAGCGGGTAGAATCAGTGAGTACGGGCTATTCGTTTCCGGATGTGTACCTGATCAGTCATGAATTGTTGGAAAAAGCCTATCTTGCGGGTCTGGCGGTGCCGGCGGAGGATGCTGCGGGAGTGCTGGATGAAGCACATTTTCCTAAAGCGGCGCTGTCAGCGGTGACCTATCAGGATAAGCTGGTGGCCTATCCCCTTTATTATGATACAAGCGCATTGCTCTATAATGAGACCTATCTGTATGAATGGGCCATGCAGCAGGCCGGTAAAGCGGATGCGGAGGGAGGAGAATATATCGGAGAAGAGGGGGAATTTGAGGAACTGGATGAGGTTCCCGCAGAAGAGAATTCTCCGGTGATATATGACGAAGAGACCATAGCGATGCGGACAGAGCAGTTTTTTGCCAGGGCTGTACCCGCAACGGTGGATGATATACTGCAGCTGGCAGATAGCTTTGACCCCCCGGAAGCAGTGGAGGGCATCTTTTCTTGGGATGTTTCGGATATTTTCTATAATTATTATTTTGTCGGGAATGATATGAATGTGGGAGGAGAAGCCGGAGACGACAGAAGCCAGATCCATATCAATAATCCGGAGGCAATAGCCAGCCTGCAGATTTATCAGGGACTGAACCAGTTCTTTTCCATTGATTCCTCCACCGTGTCCTACGAGTCAGTGCTTCAGGACTTTTTGGAGGGCAAGATTGTTTTTACTATTGTAACTACGGATGCGGTGAAAGCTTTGGCACAGGCAAAAGAGGACGGCAGCTTTGCCTACGATTATGGGCTGGCGCTGATGCCGGATCCCAGCAGTGAATTAAAGGGAAGATCCATGTCGGTAACCGGCGCAGTGGCGATCAACGGCTATTCGGAGCATCAGGAGCTGGCTAATGCGTTTGCGGCCTTTCTGGTGGATGGCTATGCGGAAAATCTTTATGAGCGCACAGGTAAGGCATCGGCTAATAAGACAGTGGATCAGGACAATGGTGCGCTGCAGATATTTCTGGAGGAATATGAGGACAGCATACCGATCCCCAAGCTGATGGAAGCCAGCAATTACTGGCTTCAGCTGGAGGTGCTGTTTGCCAAGGTGTGGAACGGAGATGATGTGAGCGCCCTGGTAGAACAGCTGGATCAGCAGATGCGCACCCAGATTCAATAGCATAGGAAACCAATCATCTGGATATCCTATTTCTATCATAGTAGGAAAGGATGGAGGAAGATGATTGGTTTTTTTATTGCCTTAATCTCCGGGGCGCTGATGAGTATTCAGGGTGTGTTTAACACGCAGGTTACCAAAAACTCCAGTATCTGGGTGGCCAGTGCGTTTGTACAGTTTACGGCTCTGCTGGTATGCCTGGGGGCATGGCTGATCACGGACAGGAGCAGCCTGCTGGCTCCACTTAAGGTGGAGCCGAAATATATGCTGTTGGGCGGGGCTATCGGCGCTTTTATCACCTATACAGTGATTAAAAGCATGAACGCACTGGGACCCGCCCGGGCAGTAATGCTGATTGTAGTGGCGCAGCTTCTGGTGGCATACATCATAGAGCTGTTTGGCTGGTTTGGGGTGGAGAAGCAGCCCTGGGAGTGGCGCAAGGCCATCGGCATGGCAGTGGCGATTGCAGGCATTATTTTGTTTAAATGGAAGTAAATTTAAAATTTTTTAAGGTTTTGCCACTTGCCAAGGCAAATTACTTCCTATACAATAAAAATATCAGCATAGAGAGGCATTCCGAGTACCGCAGGGGAAAGGAACTATGATGAAAAAAACAAAAAAGAGATTATGGGGTGTGTTTTCTCTGATACTGCTTGTTCTGAGCGGTTGCGGACGGGACTGCGAGATTACGTTTTTTGACGGGACGAAGGCGGGGGCTGCATACGGACAGCTGTCAGAGAGCGGCGAAGCTGCCCAGGCAGAGACGGCAGAAGTTTTGCAGCAGGAAAGTCTTGCACCGGAGCAGATCTGTGTGCATGTATGCGGTCAGATATACCGGCCGGGGGTAGTGACGCTGCCTGTGGGCAGCCGCGCCTGGGAAGCGGTGGAAGCCGCAGGAGGACTGACGGAAAAAGCGCAGGAGGAGGCCGTGAATCTGGCGGCAGTGCTGCAGGATGGAGAAAAGCTGTATATCCCGGCCCTGGGAGAGATTGTGCCGGAGACGGATGAAGGGACAGCCGGAAACGGCCTCATCAACCTGAACACAGCAGATGCAGAAAGACTGCAAAGTCTGCCGGGGATCGGAGAAAGCCGTGCGGCGGATATCATATCCTATCGGGAGAGAAACGGCGGCTTCAGATCTGTGGAAGAGATCATGCAGGTGCCGGGGATCAAGGAAAGCACTTATGAGAAGATAAGGGATAAAATAGCGGTGGACTAGCCGCCGGGGAAGGATGGTAAGGGAATGGCTGCAAAGAGAGCTTTGGTTGTGGATGATGAGAAACTGATCGTAAAGGGGATTCGGTTCAGTCTGGAACAGGATGATATGCAGGTGGATTGTGCCTATGACGGAGAGGAAGCAGTGGAGCTGGCACGGGCGAACCAGTATGATATTATCCTTCTGGATGTGATGCTGCCGAAGCTGACAGGCTTTGAGGTGTGCCAGCAGATCAGGGAGTTTTCCAATGTGCCCATTATTATGCTGACAGCCAAGGGTGATGATATGGACAAGATCCTGGGCCTGGAATACGGTGCGGATGATTACATCACCAAGCCCTTTAATATCCTGGAGGTAAAGGCGCGGATCAAGGCGATTATGCGTCGTATTGAACCCAAGAAGGGGCCGGCGGAGCAGCAGAAGGATCTGGTCAGCGGAGAGATGCGCCTTGACTGCGAGGGCAGAAGGGCATATGTTTCCGGCCGGGAGATCGGTCTGACAGCCAAGGAATTTGAAGTTCTGGAGCTGCTTATGACCAATCCCAATAAAGTGTACAGCAGGGAAGCGCTGTTGAAGATCATATGGGGCTCTGATTATCCCGGCGATGTGAGGACTGTGGATGTACATATCAGGAGACTGCGGGAAAAGATTGAGGCCAATCCCAGCGAACCCCAGTATGTGCATACCAAATGGGGAGTAGGGTATTATTTTTATAATGTATAAGCCATGAGCAGGAACAGTATTGAAAAAATAAAAAAAATATTTCATCAGTATATCAGTCTTCGTAGCCTGCGGGCCAGGATATTTCTCATTGTGCTGGTGGTGGGGATCGTCCCCAGCATAGCCATGCGTTACGGAATTATGAGAAATTATGAAGAGCGCGCAGTGGAACAGCGTACGCTGACGGTGCAGAATCAGCTGAATATCCTGGCGGACCACCTGATTAATGAGGATTATCTGAATACCAGGACGTCCGAGGTGATCAATGCGGAGCTGGACATGCTGTCCAATCTGTATGACGGCCGCGTGCAGGTCATCAGCGGGAATCTGAGAGTCATCAAGGATACATACGGAATCAGCGAGGGAAAGACCATTATCTCGGAGGAAGTAATCAAATGCTTCATGGGAGAGAGTCTTTCTAATTATGATGCGCAGAATGGGTATATCGAGATGACCATTCCCATCATTGACAATCAGAATAGCGTTGAAGGCGTACAGGCAACAGCGGCGGGAAATGTCATAGCGGGCAGTGTTAAACAGCCGGATCCCCGGGTCAAGGGCGTGATGCTGACCAGTATTTCGACAGGCTATATTGCCGATACGCTGGCGGTTCTGAGCCGGAAAGCCATGATCCTGGAGACCCTGATGATCATGGGCATTGTGACCATCGCCCTGATCCTTTCCATCATTCTGACCAGGCCCTTTGAGCGGGTTACCAAGGCGATTAATGAGGTGAAGGCCGGGTACAGCAACGAAAGTATTTCCGTTCCGGATCTGGCAGAGACCGAGCATATTGTAGATGCTTTCAACCAGCTGCTGCAGCGTATGAAGGTGCTGGATGATTCCCGGCAGGAATTTGTAGCCAATGTGTCCCATGAGCTCAAGACTCCCCTTACCTCCATGAAAGTGCTTGCGGACTCTCTTTTGGCGCAGGAGAATGTTCCGGCAGAGCTGTATCAGGAATTTATGGAGGATATTGTATCGGAGATTGACCGGGAGAATCAGATCATCACGGATCTGCTGGCTCTGGTAAAAATGGATAAGAAGGTGTCGGCGCTTAATATTGCGGTGATCAATATCAATGATCTGACGGAGCTGATTCTGAAGCGGCTGCGTCCCATCGCCCGGAAAAAGGATGTGGAAGTCGTATTTGAAAGCGTGCGCCCTGTGGTGGCAGAGGTGGATGAGGTAAAGATGACACTGATAATGTCCAATCTGGTGGAGAATGCCATCAAATATAACAAAGAGCATGGCTGGGTCAAGGTGGTGCTTGATGCGGATCATCAGTATTTTACCTTTGAGGTCAGTGATTCCGGTATTGGTATTCCGGAGGACTGTTTGGCGCAGATCTATGAGCGTTTTTACCGGGTGGATAAGTCCCACTCCCGGGAGATCGGCGGTACGGGGCTGGGGCTGGCGATTACCAAGAGCGCTGTACTGATGCACAGAGGCTCTATCACGGTGACCAGCACAGAGGGGGAAGGCTCTACTTTCCTGGTAAAGATTCCTTTAAATTATATTGCACAGTAACGTGGGAAAAGAGATGGTTTATGCCGCTGGGCGGCGTATACAGGAGTGCGGAGGAACAGGATGAAACGGATCATGACAATACTGCTTGCGCTGGGCTGTCTCGCATTATTTACTGCCTGCGGAGAGGAGCAGGTGGATCAGACAAGAGTCTATCCCGTCTATTATATCAATAATGCCGAGACCAAGATAGAAATGCACGAGCACTATATGGTGGCTCAGGAGCTGGAGGATCAGGTGACAGAGCTCCTGAATACGCTGGCCACGACTCCGGCCAAGCTGGAATATAAGGCCCCTCTGGGTATGGGCTTTCAGGTGCAGAATGTGGAAGTGAAGATGGGAAAGGTTCAGCTGGATGTGACAGAGAGCTACTACGATATGTCGGTGACTACGGAAGTGTTGGTAAGGGCCGCTATCGTAAGGACGCTGACACAGCTCTCCCAGATCAATTTTGTGTCGATTACGGTCAATGGAAATCCGCTGCGGGATTCCCTGGGGAATATTGTGACTACTATGAACTGGGATCAGTTTGTGGAAAATGACGGGAATGCGATCAATACCTATGAGGAAGTGACGCTGAAGCTGTATTTTGCTAATGAGGCAGGGGACGGGTTGATCGCTGCCAACCGTACCAAGGAGTATAACACGAATATTTCTCTGGAAAAGCTGATTGTGGAAGAACTGATCAAGGGTCCCAGCGTGGAAGGGCTTTTTCCTACGATCAATCCGTCTACTAAGGTAGCCAGTGTAACGGTAAGAGACGGGGTATGCTATGTCAACCTGGATGAGACGTTCCTGAACCAGCTATATAACGTTACACCGGAAGTAACGATTTACTCCATTACCAATTCCCTTGTGGAGCTGAGTAATGTAAATAGAGTCCAGATATCCGTCAATGGAGATAATTCCGGTACTTATCGGGAAAAGTACAGCCTGACTACTTATTTTGAACGCAATCTGGATATTGTGACGACTCTGGAATAAAATTCTTATCAGTGCAAGGGCACAAGCACGGCTTGTGCTATGCGGGGGTATAAATTTGACAAAATTAAAGCGGCCGCTTTTTTGCGGGTGCCTGGCATTGATTGCCGTCATTGCGCTGATCCAGGGGCTGGTGGATCCACCGCCCTGGGAGCCGCAGCTGTCCCGTGAGCTTACAGGACAGCCGGTGACTGTGACCGGCCAGGTATATGACAAGGAAGTCCGTACCTTATACGGACAGGAGATTCTGGTTTTTTATCTGCAATCTGTCACTGTGTCGTCTGACACGGGATCGGGGGACAATGGATCTGTCCCGGCTATTTCGGAATACAACATAAAAGATAAGCTGATATGCCAGCTGGCGCCGAACCAGGAGGCCTGGGAAAGTGCGTTTGGGGGAAATCTGATGACAGACAGCGCCGAAAGGCTGGCTGCGTTGGAAGAGCAGATATGCCTGGGAAGCCGGGTGGCCCTGCGGGGAGAACTGGAGCTGTACACCCATGCCACCAATCCGGGAGAGTGGGACAGTGCGGATTACTATCTGATTACCTCAGTGGCGGGAAGACTGAAGCAGGCAGAGCTTCTGGGAAGCGACGGCGGGAAATGGCAGCTCCGGGAATGGCTGAAACAATGCAGCAGCCGGTTAGAAGACCGGCTTTTGCAGGCCTTGCCCGGCCGGGAGGCTTCCGTTCTGGCAGCGATGCTGCTGGGAGAAAGATATGGTCTGGATCGGGAGATAAAGGAGCTGTACCAGAATAATGGGATTGCCCATGTGCTGGCTATTTCCGGATTGCATATCTCGATGTTGGGCATGGGGCTTTATCGTCTGCTGCGCCGGTGCAGCTGTCCCATCACGCCTGCAGCCATAGCCGGAGGAATTATGATCCTGCTTTACGGGGAAATGATCGGCTGGGGAGCCTCTGCCCTTCGTGCCATCGGCATGTATCTGATTCGCATGTTGGGGGAGGTCTGGAGCAGGCATTATGATATGCTGACGGCCATGGGAGTGCTGGCAGCAGGAATGGTGTGTTATAATCCCAGACTGGTGTATCATTGCGGTTTTCTGCTGTCCTTTGGCGCTGTAGCAGGCATGGGAATGATAAATCCTGTGCTGACAAAGCTGGTTCCTAAGGGGAAAACCGGCCGAACCTTTGTAAAAAAGCTGGTTCAGGGCCTGCTGGCAAGTCTGTCGACTACCCTTGCCACATTGCCCATTCAGCTATATTTCTTTTATCAGATCCCGGTCTATGGCATCCTGCTGAATCTGGTGATCCTGCCGCTGATGAGTTCCCTGCTGGCAGGCGGTCTGGTATTGATGGCTTGGCCGGGTATGGTGCCGGTACAGTGGGGCGTTCAGGGAATACTGGCTCTGTATGAAGGAAGCTGCCGGTTGGCGCAGCAGCTGCCGGGACATCTGTGGATTACAGGGCAGCCTGAAAAATGTCAGGTGGCGGGTTACTATCTGCTGCTGATACTGGCGGTTATGGCGCTGAAACAGTGGGGATGGGAAAAACGGGAGCAGAAAGGCGCAAAACCAGGGGAGGAGAAATTTGTCCGGATATCGGGTAAACGCCGCCGGCTGGTTCGCTTAGGCAGTTTCCTGCTGGCGTTTATGGCAGTCCTGCTGCTGACCAGGCAACAGGATAACGGTTTTTGCCTGACGATGCTGGATGTGGGACAGGGGGACTGTATCTGTGTCAGAAACGGGCAGGGAGGTACCTATATATTTGATGGAGGGAGCAGCAGCCGCAGCCGGGCAGGGGAATATGTGCTGATCCCCTATCTGAAGTCTCAGGGCATCAGACGGGTGGATGCTATCTTCTTATCCCACGGGGATCAGGATCATATCAGTGCGGTGAAGGAGCTGTTGACAGACAGTGAAGGAATCCGGCTGGATACCCTGTACCTGCCGCAGATAGCTCAGCCGCTGCCCGGGGCTCTGGCAGAGCTGGAGACACAGGCTCATAAGGCAGGCTGCCGGGTGGTATATCTGTCCCAGGGAATGGGCTGGCAGCAGGGGACTTTCCGTCTGACCTGTCTCTGGCCAAGCTCGGGCTATGAGGGGGAAAGCAACGCTTCCTCCGCCTGCTATCTGCTGGAGGAGGGAGATTTCCGGGTACTGTTGACCGGGGATGTGGAGGGAGAGGGGGAGCGAGAACTGACCCGGTATCTGCAGTTTCTGGGGGTATCGAAGGTGGATGTGCTCAAGGCGGCTCACCATGGCTCCCGGTATTCCACATCCGATACCTTTTTGCAGACGGTCACTCCCCGGCTGGCCCTGATCTCGGCAGGACGTGATAATTCCTACGGGCATCCCCATCGGGAGCTGCTGACACGGCTGGAAAACGCAGGCTGCCTGATCCTCCAGACCCCGGAAAGTGGGGCGATTACCGTTCGAACCAAAGGGGAGAACGGATCCGGCAAAACCCCTTGAAATCATGTTGGATTTCTTATATATTATAGGTATGATGCCAGGATTGTGAGAGTGCGCAGCACGGAACAATCCATAGGCATCATATGAGCATAAAAGCGGGAGGTACATCGTGCAGCGAATCAATCATGACATTAAATCCGGGCAGTTTCAGCCAGTGTACCTACTTTACGGTGAGGAGAGATACTTAAAGCGCCAGTACCGGGACAAGCTGAAAACCGCACTCTGTGCTGCAGATGATAATATGAACAACCATTTTTATGACGGCAAGGGCATTTCCGTGGGCGAGGTCATTGATCTGGCGGAAACCCTGCCCTTTCTGGCGCAGCGCCGTGTGATATTTATGGATAACAGCGGGCTGTTTAAATCCGGCGGCGAGCAGATGGCGGAATATCTGGGGGCACAGAACGAGTCCACGGTGTTTGTCTTCACGGAGACAGAGGTGGATAAGCGGAGCAAGCTGTTTAAAGCAGTGCAGTCTCATGGCTGCGCAGTAGAATTTACACAGCAGGATGAAAATACCCTGAAACGCTGGGTGGCGGGCGTGCTGGGCAGGGAGGGTAAGAAGATCACGGAGAGTACGGCCCTGCTGCTGCTGAATAAGACCGGCACCGACATGGAAAATATTTATATGGAGCTGGAGAAGCTGATTTGCTACTGCATGGATAAGGAAGTGGTGGAGCCCCAGGATGTGGAGGCGGTCTGTACCACCCGGGTGTCCAACCATATTTTTGATATGGTTGCCGCCATTGCGGAAAAGCGGCAGAAGGATGCGCTGGAGCTGTATTATGATCTGCTGACCTTAAAAGAGCCTCCCATGAGGATTCTATTTCTGATCGCCAGACAGTGCAATATGCTGCTGCAGGCCAAAGCCATGAAAAATAAGGGCCTGTCCAATAAGGAGATTGCCTCCGGTCTGGGGGTGCCGCCCTTTGCGGTGAATCAATATGTGAATCAGGCGTCCCGGTTCAAAGCCTCTGTTCTGCGTCGGGCGCTGGTGAAATGCGTGGAGGCGGAGGAGGCAGTAAAAACAGGGCGTATGAATGATGTAATGAGTGTGGAGATACTGATAGTATCGGTATTTGAAGAGTAAAATATGGCAACCGGCGAAAGCAAAGTCAATTAAGGGAGCTTTATCGGACATAATATTTGCTATGATGGACTCATAAAGTAAGGACAGGCAAATTTTTCACGTTTCTATTTGAGCAATATCGCAAGCGGGGCTTGCGATAGGCAGGGAGATTTTTATGAGAAGATCATGGAGAGACCGTATTTTTGGGGGCTTGGCAGCGCTTGAAATCGTGATGGCGGCTTTGTTCATCACAGGGAGCATCGGCAGTCAGGCGGTGGATACACTTAAAGATCAGGAGGAATACTATGAGCAGCTGGAACGGGAGTATACCGGTCAGGTGAGAAGCTTTCTGGCCCGGCAGGGATACCGAAACAGCGGCGTGACCTTAAGCCGGGTCGTGGACAGCGAGGGACAGCGCAGTTATACGATTCTGGTGCATCACAGCGCCATGGATCAGCTGGAGGATGAGAAGCTGGCAGAATTGCTGGGACAGGTAGAGAATATGGGATTTTATGTGCCGGGCTGCAGCTTTACAGCGCAGCAGCTGCGGTAGCGGATCAAGCGGGAGGCAGAGACAGAGAGATGGCGGAGAGATTTATACCCAGGGCGCAGGAGATATACAGGCATTTTAAGGGGGAGCTGTATCAGGTGATAGCCGTTGCAGAGCATACGGAGACGGGGGAGCAGCTGGTAATCTATCAGGCTTTGTATGGAGAGTTTAAGATCTATGCCAGACCGTTGGAGATGTTTGTTGGTTCGGTGGATCGGGAAAAGTATCCCGATGCGGAGCAGGAACTGCGATTCCAGCTGCAGGGGCCGGATGCGCAGCGGCAGCTTGCAGCTTCCGGCAGGGATAGCATAGTCCTCGGAGAAGAGGCTGCACATCGGCCGGTGGATGTGACAGAGCCGGACGGAGAAGCGTCTGAGAGGACGGCTCAAGGGGCAGAAGATGGCAGAGAAGTGTCTGACCGGGCGGCTCAAGGGGCGGAAGACGGCAGAGAAGCGTCTGAGAGGACGGCTCAAGGGGCGGAAGACGACAGAGGACCGGCAGATGTGGTGAGGGAGGAATCAGAGCCGGGACTGGATCCGCTGGTGCTGGAATTCCTGGATGCCAACACGTATGAAGAGAGGCTGAACGTGCTGGCAGCCCTGCACCACCGGATTACCAATGAGATGATTACCACCATGTCCCTTTGCTGTGATATTGAGGTGGAGGGTGACGATGTGGAGCAGCGCTATGAGGAGCTGAAGCAGTGCCTGCTGATGAAGGAGCGCTTTGAGATAAAAAGATTAAGGTAAACGAAGACATGAAATATCAGAACATTGTAGAGGGGGGTTTTATTGGGCGCCCCAATCGCTTTATTGCCTATGTGGAAATCGGCGGCAGACGGGAAAAGGTACATGTAAAAAATACCGGCAGATGCCGGGAACTGCTGATTCCCGGAACAACCGTCTATCTGGAGCACAGCGTAAGTAAGAACCGCAGCACGGTCTATGATTTGATTGCAGTGGAGAAAGAGGGACGCATCGTCAATATGGATTCCCAGGCGCCCAACAAGGTCGTGCTGGAGTGGCTTCAGGAAAAGCAGCTTTTCCCGGATCTGGTGACGGTGAGACCGGAGACCGCATACGGCAGCTCCCGGTTTGATTTTTATATCGAAACTGCCACGGATAGGATCTTTATGGAGGTCAAGGGGGTGACCCTGGAGGAAAACGGGGAGGCCCGATTTCCGGACGCCCCCTCCCAGCGGGCGGTAAAGCATGTGGAGGAATTGATCCGGGCCAGACAGGAGGGCTATCTGGCCTATATTCTCTTTGTGATTCAGATGAAGGGCGTGGATCACCTGGTTCCCAATGCCGTTACCCACCCCGAGTTTGCTGAGGTGCTGCAGCGGGCGGCCCGGGCAGGGGTACGGATCCTGGCCTATGACTGCCGGGTGACGCCGGGGAGCCTGAGCATAGGAGATGAAGTGCCTGTGTATGTTTCAGAGGATCTTAAGAAAAATATAAGAAAGGGAGAGCTGACAGCCATTGCAGAGCCATTGCTGGCATGGTATGATACACACAGAAGGATTCTCCCCTGGAGGGAGGATCCTACCCCCTACCATGTGTGGGTGTCGGAGATCATGCTCCAGCAGACCCGGGTGGAGGCAGTGAAGCCTTATTACAGGCGGTTTATGGAAGCACTGCCGGATATTCCCAGTTTGGCTGACGCCTCTGAGGAACGGCTGCTGAAGCTCTGGGAGGGGCTGGGATATTATTCCCGGGTGCGCAATCTGCAGGCGGCGGCCCGGCAGATTATGGAGCTGTACGGGGGGCGGATGCCCGATACCTATGAACAGCTGCTGGAGCTGAAGGGGATCGGCAGCTATACCGCCGGAGCCATAGCTTCCATTGCCTACGGAAAGAGGGAACCGGCAGTGGACGGCAATGTGCTTAGGGTACTGTCAAGGCTGCGCATGGATGAAGAAGAGATTACGGATCCGAAGGTTAAGCAGCGGGTGGAGAGGGAGCTGCGGGAGGCTATGAGCCAGTCCAGGCCGGGAGATTTTAATCAGGCCATGATGGAGATCGGCGCCGTCGTCTGTATTCCCCATGGCAGGCCCCATTGTCAGGAATGTCCCTTAAACCGGCTCTGCATGGCTCATGAGCGGCAATGCGAAGCGGAATACCCGAAAAAAGCGGCGAAAAAGGGGCATACCATCGAAGAAAAGACGGTGCTGGTAATCCAGGATGACAGCCGCGCCGTACTGAATAAACGCCCCGCCCGGGGCTTGCTGGCAGGTATGTACGAGCTTCCCAGCCTGGAGGGCTTTTGGACGGCAGAAGAGGTAGTCCGGTATCTGGCAGACAGCGGGCTGAAGATCCTCAGGATCCGGCAGCTGGAGGACAGCAAGCATATCTTTACCCACAGGGAATGGCATATGCGGGGCTATATGATCCGGGTGGATGAACTGGAACCTAAGGGCAGCAGCCCGCAGACGAAAGGGTGGCTGTATGTGGAACCGGAAGAGACCAGGGAGAATTACCCCATTCCCTCTGCTTTCGCAGCTTATGTGCCCTATCTGGACATTCGCCAGGGTAGGGAAAGTTTGGATACGTATTGATGCAGTATCGCAGATAAAATCGGCGATATGCATGAAGGAGGAAAGTGATATGAAGCTTTTATCGATAGCCATACCCTGCTATAATTCTGAAAATTATATGCGCAAATGTATAGAATCTTTGCTGCCCGGCGGTGAGGATGTGGAGATTATCGTGGTGGACGATGGTTCAGCGAAAGACCGCACAGCCCAGATCGCCGATGAATATGCAGCCAAATATCCCACGATTGTCAAGGCGGTGCATCAGGAGAACGGCGGCCACGGCGCTGCCGTAAATACGGGGCTTGAAAATGCCTCCGGCTTGTACTTTAAGGTAGTGGACAGTGACGACTGGGTCAAGGAAGAGGCATATATGCAGGTGCTTGAGACTCTGCGGGAGCAGACCGGAACGGATAGGGTGCTGGATATGCTAATCTGCAATTTTGTCTATGAAAAAGAGGGAGAAAAACGTAAGAAGGTCATGAACTACCGGCACATTCTGCCCGTGAACCAGTTTTTTACATGGGAAGACTGCCGTCATTTTACCAAGGGGCATTATATCCTGATGCATTCAGTGATATTCCGTACCAAGCTGCTGAAGGAATGCGGGCTGAAGCTGCCAAGACATACCTTTTATGTGGATAACCTCTATGTCTTTGAGCCGCTGCCCTATGTAAAAAATATGTACTATCTGGATGTGAATTTTTATCGTTATTATATCGGACGGGAGGGGCAGTCCGTAAATGAGAGCATTATGATCTCTCGTATAGACCAGCAGATTTGCGTAAATAAGCTGATGATTGATTATTTTACGGAGCATGCCAGGGAGATCAGTCTCCAGAAGCGTCTGTACCAGTATATGTATAATTATTTGGAGATCATTACCACAGTATCCAGCGTGCTGCTGCTCCGTTCCGGTACCCCGGAGCATCTGGCCATGAAAAAGGAACTGTGGGAGTATTTAAAGAGTAAGGAT
The DNA here is from genome assembly GCA_944381545.1 of uncultured Acetatifactor sp. Classification (GTDB taxonomy): domain Bacteria; phylum Bacillota; class Clostridia; order Lachnospirales; family Lachnospiraceae; genus Acetatifactor. Next base: position 27,712 of record CALWLO010000007.1, read on the forward strand.
AAAAAGCTGTTTGGAAGCATGCGCCGGGGCATCATGGGAGCAACCATGAATCTGCCGGGGCGGGGCGGCCGGAAGCTGGCGGTGGACGCCTATCATATCTGTCAGAAGATCTTTAAGTTTAATTAACGAAGAAGAAAAAAAGGGAGCAAACCCGCCTGGGGTGCGCTCCCTATCATCAATTCTCGGCCTGAGGTCTGGAATTCCGTTTCTGAGCCATTCCTTTCAGGTTCGCAATAAGATCCCGGCGATACACCAGTACATACATGGCAGCGGCCATTCCAAAAGCGGTCAGGACATCGAACATGGAGTGCTGCTTGAGGAACATTGTGGACAGAATGATGGAGATGCACAGCATCAAAGAGGACGTGCGCAACCATCTTTTTTGCGCCAGCTGGGAACAGCGGCACAGTGCCACATGAGCACCGATGGAATTGTATACATGGATGCTCGGCCACAGGTTTGTGGGCGTATCCGTCCGCCACAGGTAAGCTACCATCCGGGTAAACACATTGTCCCTGGGCATGGTATAGAGCCGCAGATGATGTCCGTTGGGCCACAGGGTGGATACGATCAGAAAGACGGTCATACCCGTAAACAGGAATATGCAGGCCCGTTTATAATCCGGTTTGCTTCGGAAAAACAGAAACAGTACCACTGCGCTTACATATAAAAACCACAGAAGGTAGGGGATGATGAATACCTCACAAAAAGGGATACGGTCATCAATCGCCATATGGATCACATGATAATGTCTGGTTACTGTACGCTCCAGGTAACAGAACCAGGTCATATAGATAATCCCATAAATGACCAGCGGTATCCCATGCTTATATTTCTCATAGAAATTCCTGATTTTTTTCATAATTTTGCCCCCGCATAACGCAGGCTATGCCCGTGTTATTGCACCAATGAGAATGGAAAGCGTCTGCTTTCAAACTTATCCCTCCGCATAGCACAAGCTGTGCTTGCGACACTGCGTCCATATCTGATATTTTGTGTGACAACAATAACTTTCATTAAGTATAACGCAAACTTTTTCTTTTGCAAGAGGAAAAATTTAAAATTAAGAAAATCCAAATAAATTTAATAAAATCTTTTAGATAAACATCTGCAGCGCCTGCTGCTGGCAGGTAATGACCAGGTGGTCGCTGCGGCGGGCTACTTCGCCGTCCGTATGCACCCACAGGGGGATGGAGGTGTGAATCTCCACCTTCCGGGCCCGGTAGAGGGTGATGCCCCGGAATATATAGTGTTTGCCCAGGAAAGCAGTGGGCAGCGCCACCAGGATCAATACTTTGGGCAAATCTCCTACCACGCACAGATCCAGCATGCCGTCCCGATAATCTGCACCGGGGGCAAATTTGAACCCTCCGCCCTCGTACATATGATTCATAAAGGCGGCAAACAGGATCCGGCCCACAGAGACCGGCTCTGCGTCGTCCAGACGGATCCGGCAGGATACTGCTTTGCTGGCAAAGAGCTGTTTTAAGGCAATGCCCAGATAAGTCAGCTTTCCCAGGCCAATCCGATTCAGAAAGCCCTTCATATCCGAACGGTTGGTCTCCTCACAGACGGCCGCATCGAAGCCGATACCGCTGCTGACAATGAAGCGGCGGCAGGAACCATCCTCATAGGTGACGGTGCCGATATCCACAGCAGTGGTGCTTTCGGCTTCCAGGATATGCCGGAGCGCCCTTATGGGATCCTTGGGAATGGGCATATCCCTGGTAAAGTCATTGCCGGAGCCGATGGGAATATAGCCCAGTACGATGCGGGACAGATCGGGGATTCCCTGCAGGGCTTCATCCAGGGTGCCGTCACCGCCCAGGATCACGATACGATGCGGGACATCGGAGGCCTTGGAAGCGATTTCCTCTGTAAGACGGGAGATATCTCCGGGCTTTTCGGAGAAATGCGCCGCATGAGGTATATTCGCTGCTTCCAGATAAGGTTCGATAACGGTGTCCCACAGCTTCCGGCTCTTACCGGAGCGGGAGACAGGGTTTAAGATAAAATGGTACATACTTTTCTCCATTGGTAAAATTGGTTCTGATTTATTTTAGCACAGGCAGGGAAGCGGTACAATCCCCTAATCCGCTCGCAATCGAATGTAACAGCTGCGCCTGCGCCATTTGCAAAGCCGCACCTGCGGTGCTTTCCCGCTGCTTCGCAGCTAACTTTGCTCATAACCGGGCGCTCAGCTCATAAGAGGATCAGTACGGTCACCAGAAACTTCTTGCAAACCTGCGCATATATGGTATACTTCTAGGTGTATTTTCATCTTTACAGTAACAAGGATAAAAAGAAAGCAGGAGGAGAAGGTATGTATTCATTAGACGAAGTAAGAAGCGTAGATCCGGAGATTGCTCAGGCGATTGTGGATGAACAGGCCAGACAGAACAGTCATATTGAGCTGATCGCATCCGAAAACTGGGTGAGCAAGGCTGTGATGGCGGCCATGGGCAGCCCTCTGACCAATAAGTATGCAGAAGGGTATCCGGGGAAAAGATATTATGGCGGATGTGAATGTGTGGATGTGGTGGAGAATCTGGCCATTGAGAGAGCCAAGGAGCTGTTTGGCTGCGATTATGCCAATGTACAGCCTCATTCCGGCGCTCAGGCGAATATGGCAGTGCAGTTTGCCGTATGTAAGCCCGGGGATACGATCATGGGTATGAATCTGGATCATGGCGGACATCTGACCCATGGAAGCCCGGTAAATATGTCCGGGAAATATTTTCATATTGTACCTTATGGGGTAAATGACGACGGCTTCATTGACTATGATAAGCTGCGTGAGATTGCTCTGGAGGCAAAGCCGAAGATGATTATTGCAGGCGCTTCTGCCTATGCCAGAATCATTGATTTTCAGAAATTCCGCGAGGTGGCTGACGAGGTAGGCGCTGTGCTGATGGTGGATATGGCACATATTGCCGGTCTGGTGGCCGCTGGTCTGCATCCCAGCCCGATCCCCTATGCGGATGTGGTGACTACCACTACGCATAAGACCCTGAGAGGCCCCAGAGGCGGACTGATCCTCTGCAATCAGGAAGCAGCGGATAAATATAACTTTAACAAGGCCATCTTCCCCGGTATCCAGGGCGGGCCGCTGATGCATGTGATTGCCGCCAAAGCAGTGTGCTTTAAGGAGGCGCTTACGGATGAGTTTAAGGCATATCAGAAGGGTATTATTGACAATGCACAGGCATTGTGCAGCGGACTGATGAGCCGGGGCATTAAGATTGTATCCGGCGGTACGGACAATCACCTGATGCTGGTGGATCTGACCAACTTCGGACTGACCGGTAAGGCGGTGGAGAAGCTTCTGGACGCAGCACATATTACCTGTAATAAGAATACGATTCCCAATGATCCCCAGTCACCTTTTGTGACCAGCGGCGTGCGTCTGGGAACTCCCGCCGTAACCTCCAGGGGTATGAATACGGAGGATATGGATCGGATAGCCGAGGCGATCGCCATGGTAATTAAGGGCGGTGAAGAAAAGGTTTCCGAGGCAAGAGCTATCGTACAGAGCCTGACGGATCAATATCCGTTGCTTTAAGAACGGAAAGGATTGCCATGGGGAGATATAAAATTCTTTCCCTGGTTCTGGCCTGCGCCGCAGCTTTGGTCATGTCCGGCTGCGGCATGAGGGTTCAGACAGAATATGCTGTGGACAGAAGCGAGTCAGGGGAAAGCTACAGCAGGGGGGAAGACGGAGGACTGCAGGAGGGCAGTGACAGCATCAATACAGCGGAGGGGAATGACACCGCCGGAGATCCTGCGGGAGTTCTGAACCAATTCGGATTGGACGCAGAAACCATGGATCTGGTAAAATACAATATCTATGTGGAGCTGAACAATACGGCGGTGGAGGCTCTGAATAATATTTCCAATTATTTTCTGGTTGTGGATACTGCGGAAGCGTTTCAGCTCAGGGAGGATGCGCAGTACAGCTACTGCTACCGGATCATTGGACTGGATACGGATATTCTGGAGGATGCAGAGCTGGTATGTAAGATGGATCCCGTCTATGAAACGCTGGATGGGCTGGTGGAGGAAATGCTGCCGTCCATGCGGGAGATCATGGAGACCTTTAATGCCATTGATGACTCGGAGTATACTTACGAGCAGAATCAGTATCAGCAGCCCAAGGAGAATCATGCACGGCTGATGGCCTGTCTGGATGAGTTTACCGGTTATGTGTATCGCTTTCTGGATGAGATGGATCTGATAGCGGATGAGCGCAATGAAGAACAGGAAGCGAAAATGCGGGAAGAGGGGAGGCTGATTATTTACCATTTCAGCCATATGCTGACGGTATCCGCTGAGATTTTGGATGAGATCTATGCCCAGGGCATTGACGATTACAACCTGACTGAGTTGGATCTCACACCGATCTATCCGCTGTTTGAGGAACTGGAGGCTACGGCCGCAGCCTATGATGTGGCGGTAAGCGACAACAATCAGCTAATGCTGGAATCCCTATCGAACCGCCAAGTATATGCGGGCAGCTGGAAAAGCCTTTTAGATGCTTTCGAAGGGATGATTAAGCAGGTGGAGAGCGGCGTTCCCTATGAGGATCCTTCCCGGGAGTATCTGGGCGGCCTGCAGCATATTTATGAGGTTCTTTCTGACCGTGTGGATGATTACAACGGAATTTTTGTAGAATAATTTTTAAAATGGGACTTGCGTTTACGGCAGGTCCGTGTTAAAATATCTTTCGTTGACGCACAAATGTACGCAGGAGAAATACACCATGAAAGATAACGCCAAGTACTATGTGGTGCGCCGGAAAGCAATTCCGGAGGTGCTTCTGAAGGTGGTGGAAGCAAAAAGTCTTCTGGAATCAGAGAGGGCGGACACCATACAGGATGCGGTGGATGCCGTGGGCATCAGCCGGAGTTCTTTTTATAAATATAAGGATGATATTTTCGAATTTCATGATAATGCCCAGGGGACAACGATTACGCTGACCTTTCAGATGGATGACGAACCGGGACTGCTGTCGGATGTGCTGAAGATTATTGCAGAGTTTCGGGGGAATATCCTGACGATCCATCAGAGTATTCCCATCAATGGCATTGCATCCTTAAGCATCAGTATCCAGGTGCTGCAGACCACCGGGGATGTGTCCCGGATGATCCAGGAGCTGGAGAACCAGAAGGGTGTACATCATGTGAAGATCCTGGCTAAGGAGTAAAGAGCGGCATGATACGGCGGACATGGTCTGCGGCATGCAGGCATCTCATCCAAATACGTATTGGTGCAGTATCGCAGGTATGACCTGCGATATGCATGAGGAGGAAAGATATGATATATGTAGCGGTACTGGGATATGGCACTGTGGGAAGCGGTGTGGTGGAAGTGATCGAAAAGAATAAGGAGATGATCAATAAAAAGTCTGCGGCAGAGCTGGAGATCAAATATATACTGGATCTGCGGGATTTTCCGGGTGACCCCTATGAGCATAAGGTGGTTCATGACGTAAATATCATTTTAGAGGATCCGGACGTTTCCATCATTTGTGAAACCATGGGCGGCGTGAAGCCGGCATATGATTTTACGAAAGCAGCGCTTTCAAAGGGAAAGAGCGTATGTACTTCCAATAAAGAGCTGGTAGCCAGCCATGGCCCCGAGCTGCTGCAGATCGCCCGTGAGCATAGCTGCAATTATCTGTTTGAAGCCAGTGTGGGCGGCGGTATCCCGATTATCCGTCCGCTGAATTATTCTCTTACGGCGGAGAAGATTGAGGCCATTACCGGTATCCTGAACGGTACGACAAATTATATCCTGACCAAGATGGAGAAAGAGGGTGCGGATTTTGCAGCCACTCTGAAAAGGGCGCAGGAGAAAGGCTATGCAGAGCGTAATCCCGAGGCGGATATCGAGGGTTATGACGCCTGCCGTAAGATTGCCATCCTCTCTTCCCTGATGACCGGTCAGAATGTATCTTATGAAAATATTTATACGGAGGGCATTTCCCGGATAACAGCGGACGATTTTGTCTACGCCAGGGCAGCAGGCAGATCCATCAAGCTGCTGGCCATGAGTAAGGATACTCCTGACGGTACGCTGGCGATGGTGGCTCCCTGTATGATCACTGCAGAGAATCCGCTGTACATGGTCAGCGGTGTGTTCAATGCGGTTTGCGTGAGGGGGAATATGCTGGGTGACTCCATGTATTACGGCAAGGGGGCGGGTAAGCTACCCACTGCCAGTGCGGTGGTATCCGATGTGGTAGACTGTGCCAGACATCAGGGTAAGACCATCATGTGCTTCTGGAGCCAGGAGGAAGCTAAAATGGTGGACATCGGGGACGTGGAAAGGGCCTTTTTCGTACGGGCAAGGGCAGAGGCCGCAGCGGATGTGGAGGCTGCATTCCCCGGCGCTGAGAGAATCGCAGCACAGGGCCGGGAGCAGGACTGCGGTTACTTTACGCAGCCGATGAAGGAAAAGGAATTTGCAGCCAGGTATAAAGCGCTGGGCGATAAGGTGCTGAGCCGGATCCGTCTGGAAGCGTAATGACGCCGGCGGACAGAGCAAGAGGAAAGCCCGCTCCGCTCATCAGAGGATAATCCCTGTGCATTGTGTGCAAGCACCCATGCCCGGTGCTTATTCTCTGATGGCTGAACTGTTACAAATATATGGAGGAAAGAAGGATAAGCAGGAGACATGAAAAAGGTAGTGAAATTCGGTGGAAGCTCGCTGGCAAGTGCGGAGCAGTTTCAGAAGGTAGGCAATATTATCCATGGGGATGCGGAGAGGAAGTTTGTAGTGCCCTCTGCTCCCGGTAAGCGCAACGGCAAGGATACCAAGGTCACGGATATGCTGTACAGCTGCTATGCCCTGGCAGAAGCAGATCAGGATTTCAGAGAAGAACTGCAGGCGATCAAGGCCCGTTATCAGGAGATTATTGACGGGCTGGAGTTATCCCTGACCCTGGATGAGGAGTTCAGGATCATTGAGAAGAATTTTAAGGAGAAAGCCGGCAGCAATTACGCCGCATCCAGGGGAGAATATCTGAACGGTATTATTATGGCCGAATATCTGGGCTATAC